>CAJXKU010000292.1 GCA_913055945.1 uncultured Lentisphaerota bacterium
GATGGTACCAAGGCGAAAGCGGCCGCCTGGTTCGAACGACTGTATCAGAAATGGGGGGTCGATGGTATCAAGGAAGACACCATGATGAAAATGGGGAGTGCTCATATTGATATCTTTAACGATCCGGTTGCACGTATCGCTGAAGAGGGCGACCTGGTCATGGCCCGTTGCGGCAGTTTCAGTTCTCAGGGTACTTTGTTGAGGATAAACGACACCCAGGGGGTCAAAAATATGTCTAAGCGAACCCCCATCAATTATCTGCAATACGCAGCCTGCGGTGAACCCAATGTGTATTCAGATACGATCGGTTTTCGCGAAATGGAAAGTTATTCCGATGCGATCGTACGTCACGCCTGGATGATGGCAATGACCGCCGGGTTATCAGTTGGAGAATCACCCTTTCACTGGAGCGAAAAGCAGCAGGAACTGTTCAGGAACCCGATTGATTTTCATTACCGCCTTGCTCCCTACATGTACGATGCCGCCGCAAAAACATATCTAAGCGGCTTTCCGTTTACTATGACGCCTATGGGGATAGCCTGTCCAGAGGATAAACAGGCGATGGAAACACCTCATTTCCAGTGGATGGTCGGGGAATCCCTCCTGGCCGCACCTTTGGTGCAAAACCACAAGAGCGGAAAGATGGATATCTATCTTCCGGCAGGGGTGTGGTTCGACTATGACACCGGCAAACGATACCAAGGACCCAAGCTTTTACAGAACTTTGCCATGCCCCGCGATAAAACCCCGGCCTTTGTCGGAGGGCGCGGCATCCTGGTCCTTCGAGAGGCGGAAGATAACCCTTTGCGTGCAAAATTTTACCCCCTTGAGAGGAAAGACCCGCGTTTTACTTTCTATTATCCTGACGGCGAGTCAAAAAGTGAGTTTTTAATCAAAACGGTTAAGAGTGATCCCTCTGTGACAGAGCAACAATCCGGACGAGTCATTCAATATGAGAAGGACACTGCCAGCGGGGCGATCTCTTTTCCGATCGAGCCCGGCAAAGCCTATCGTGTTTCTCTGTAGGACCACCGAATTGCATTTCTTACAAGTCAAATGACTTCATGTAAAATACGAACAAAGGCAGGCCGGACATTGTATCATAAAATGAGACCATTATGCTCAGCATGACACCGCGTCAACAACTCTTTGCTTCCCTCAATAACGAACCCACCGCTGAACTGCCGGTTTGGCTGCTCTTTCCCTGGGACGCCACCAGCTATTACGTTGATGGTCGGCAGCGAACTGGCCGCGCCGCCGCTGGTGAGTCACGATACCTTCAGGCGCTGGGTTGTGCCGTATGCAAAAGAGCTGATTCAGTTAGTCCACAGTTACGACAAAAAAGTCATTCAGCATTTCCACGGTCAAATTTACGATCTGCTGCCGGACTTCCTTGATATGTCCCCGGACGCCCTGCACACCATCGAAGCGCCCCCCATCGGAAACTGTACACTCGAACAGGCGTTTGACATCGTCGGCGACCGGATGACACTGGTCGGCAATATTCAGTACGATGATTTTCGGAGCTTTACGCCTGAAAAAATGAAGCAGACGGTACGAAGCATGCGCCGGAGGTTTGCAGGAAAACGCCTGATAATAAGCCCGACTGCGGGACCCTTTGATCCGGAGCCTCCACCCCGCTTAAATGAAAATTATCACGCTTTACTGGACGGCGCATTTGATTAATGTGGCAACACTGCCGCAGAAAATAAATGCGAGTGATATTGTTTAAGTTATTGTATATATTTGTTAACTTTCTTGACTTCATAATATTCTATCGCTAAGTAGAGTAAGTTAATATTAGATAATTCAGGACGAATAGTTCCGTGACACAAAATACACTCAGGAGAATTTTTAATGATGTATAGCGAGAAAAATTTATTGACCGTTTTCGTAATCTTGTTCTTGTGGTTCGGCGGGTTTGTTTTTTCGTCCGGTGCCCGGGAATTGCAGAACGACAGCTATCACATCCGTGCCGAAGGACCAAACCAGATTCGTGTAAACAAACAGGGTGTCGGCGATGAATCGTTCAGCATGTCGTTTACTGTTCTGTACAGGGATGATAACCCCACGCCAAAGATGGCCGAGAGTGGAGAGGATGTCACCTATCCGGTGGTGCACTGGTCTGCGATGGAGGATATCGAACCGGAAGGAACGTCCGAGCTTGAGCAGGACGCAACCCGGGGAGGCGACGGCTGGGATCCGGAAATTTTCAATCGATCCACGCAAGGGCTCACCGCCAACCTTTTTCACGCCGCACGCCATATCTCTCTTGACGCGAAATCAATGAACGTCGGATCAAACAAATTCACATTTCATTATCCTGAACACTCACACTTCTCCTTGCAAGCGACACTTTCGCTGCCAGCCGGAAAGCAACCTCCCGTACTGAGGTTTCAACTCGAACCGAAACGCGACGGTTATTTTTCGGTGGGGTACATGGGCGCTCCGGCATACAAGCCGGACAAAGTAGACGATCTATTTCAACCGCTGATCTGGCAGGAGAAACGGTTTCCGAACACCAGCTACCTGACCCTTGCGTACCGCAGTACGATACCGTCCACACTGGTAACTCAGAATAACACGACCGTTGGCGTTGTGGTGGATCCATCTGAATTTCCGTTTGACCCGCTGCCGGTGAAAAATAATTCACGTTTCGGCATTGCCGTACGCAACCGGGAAGGCCTTGCACAACCGATGACCTTTGCTCCGGCACTCGGATACCAGGATTCTAAACGAAAAGCCGGGGAGACGTATTCTTTCAAGCTTCGCCCGGTAATAGTAAAGGGGGACACAACGGATGCATTCGAAAAAATAGGGCGTTCACTCTACGGATTCCACGACTACCGGCGCAACGCCATCTGCTCCGTGAATACAACCCTCGAAAACATGATCGACTTCGGGATGAGCAAGTGGAGTCACTTTGATGAAGATCTGAAAGGATGCGGGTATGCCTCGGATGCGCCGGGAGCGGTTAAAAATGTGTCGTCGTTGAACCCCCTGGACATGTCAATCGTTACTGATAACAAAACAATCTTCGATGAGCGTGCTTATCCGATGATGGAGTACATGCTCTCACGCGGTAAATTCCTGTTCGCGGAGGACCGTGATCAGAAGGTACAGTCGCCCAGCTATACATTGTCCGGACCGTGCGCGCCGGTCAGCGAACTCGCTGCACTGTATGAAATTTTCGACAAACGCACAGGGGCCTTCCGTGAACTGGCCCGGGAGGAATACCGGGGAAAACGTGTCCGGAACTTAAACGCCGTACAAAAAGGAAAAACCTGGCCTAACGCGCTGGCATTGTACCGGGTGACCGGAGAACAAGAATACCTTGACTTTGCGACCAAGAAAGCTGACGAGTATATCGAAACCCGGATCGAAACGCCCGCCTCGAATTTTAAAGATCCGATGGGGGAAAGCATGATGTTCTGGAACCAATTCGCCCCGCTTTTTCCCGAACTGTACGAAATGTATGAAGTGACCGGCAAAGAAAGGTACTTGAACGCTGCCCATCGAGCCGCCCGCCGCTTCAGCCAGTTCGTGTGGATGTCCCCGCGCATCCCCGATCGGAATATCCTGGTGAACGAAGGCGGTAAAGCGCCGATGTATTCATACATGAAGAGTAAAGGACACAAGCGCATGTATCTGCCCGAGGAAAAAGTTCCTGCCTGGCAGGTCTCCGCCATGGGGATGACCTGCGAGTCATCCAGCACCAGCCACGGCCACCGCGCAATCTTTATGGCCAACTATGCCCCCTGGTTGATCCGTATTGGATACCATGCGGATGACAAGTTTCTGCAGAGTATCGGCCGGTCGGCAGTGGTGGGACGGTATCGCAATTTTCCCGGCTACCACATGAATACGGCACGGACCACCGCCTACAAAAAGAAGGATTACCCGCTTAGACCCTTCAACGAACTGAGTGTAAACTCCTTTCACTACAACCACGTCTGGCCCCACATGTCCATCCTGCTGGACTACCTGGTAAGTGAGACCTACGCGCGCTCCGAAACCAAGGTGGACTTTTCCACGCAGTTCATCGAGGGATACGCGTACATGCAGAACAAGTTTTATGGAATGGGGCAAGGTACCTTTTACGGTCACGATGCCGCCCTCTGGATGCCCGGGAATCTTCTGAAGATCGACGCCGTTGATGTGAACTA
>CAJXKU010000293.1 GCA_913055945.1 uncultured Lentisphaerota bacterium
CCCGGTTGGAGCAAGCCTTTGAGTCGGGCGCGGAAGTAGATGATGTGCTGCTGTATCAGCACGGAATCATCGGAAAAGATGTGCAGGCTGTGAAGATTCTGGGAGATGGAGAAATTACGAAGTCGCTCCACGTTCGGGCAAACAAGTTTTCCAAAACCGCCCGCAGGAAAATCGAAGACAGCGGCGGTACATGTGAGGTTGTGTAAAAACGCCGAAGAAGCAGCGCGTGATCCCTGACCACCGGCGAAAATTCGGCGTGCACAAAGGACCATAGTGCTGGGCTGAAGAGGTGAGGTGGATTTTGAAACGGTGATGCTCAGTGCAGCGGAATGCCTCCGTGGAGGCGATGCATTGGAGAGGCTGTGGAACGACCCGTCTCAGGGTGGAGCGTAGAAAATGCCGGACGCGGCGGCAGGACGAAACAGGAAGCACCGCAGCTGCGATTGTTTGCAGGCGGCTGGCATCGGCTGAGCGCCACCTGCATGGAGGTGGATGCGTATCCTGTCGATTCTGCGCACTAGGAGCCGTATAGCGTGCGCAGCAGTAAGAAATTTCCATTGCGCCCCGGGGGCATTTGCACCGATTGGATTGAAGGCGACCGCTCACCGGAGGCGGCGGAGCTTTCGCGTTGAACCCCCGAAAGGGAAAGCCAGTCGAGAAGAGAACGAATCAGACTCCGTACAGGCCTGAAAGGGACGTAGCGCGCAAATGTTTTCAGCGTATATAAATAGCTTTAAAATTCCGGAGTTGCGGCAGCGGATTCTTTTCACCATTGGCGTGATCGCCTTGGTGCGCGTGACGAGCAATATCCCATGTCCCGGGATCGATGCGGGGGCATTGCAGGAGCTTTTCGAAGAAGTGCGCCAAGGCGCCGGCGGTGGCGTGATGAACATCGTCAATATCTTCAGTGGTGGGGCGATGCAACGCTTCGCCGTTGCTGCCCTCGGAATTATGCCCTTTATCTCGGCGAGCATTATTATGCAGATGATGACGCCTGTTATCCCTGCTCTGGAAAAGCTGCGCCGCGAAGGGGAGACCGGTCAACAGAAAATTAATCAATACACCCGTTATTTAACGGTGGGTATCTGCCTTGTCCAGGGCACGATGTTTGCCAAAACAATGGCGAATCCGTCCGCCTTGCCGGGCATTTCGGGCGGGGCACAGCCGGTCGTAAACCCGGGGATCGGTTTCATCATTACGACAGTTATAATTCTAACCGCGGGAACTATGTTCCTGGTCTGGCTCGGCGAGCAAATATCGGAGTTCGGTATAGGAAACGGTGCTTCCCTCATTATTGCCATAAATATCGTGTCACGCTTGCCGAGTGCCGTAGGTAATATGGTGAACCTTGTGACCTCCGGAGGTCAGGGCTCAGTCGGTCCGAACTTCACCATTATTCACGTGTTTCTCCTTCTCGCTGCGTTTTTCGCTGTATGCGCAGGCACAGTTGCCCTGACGCAGGGTCATCGGAAGATCCCGGTGAAACATGCTCGGCGCAGCGCCGGAGGCGGCGGCTCGCAGGCGGGACAGACAAGTTATCTGCCGCTGCGGGTCAATTATGCCGGCGTCATGCCCATTATTTTCGGTAGCGCGATCATGATCTTTCCCTCTGTACTTTTCCGATACGTAGACTTTGCTCAGGGGTGGGCCCGGTATCTTCAATGGGGCGACCCTCTTTATGTGGCGATATTTGCCGCGCTTATATTGGGCTTTGCCTTTTTTTGGGTAGCGAATCAGTTTAATCCTACGAAAATAGCAGATGACTTGCAGAAACGCGGCGGATACGTTCCCGGCATCCGGCCGGGACAGCCTACTGCGGAATTTCTGGATTACACGATGACCCGCATAACTACGGCTGGTGCTTTGTGTCTTGTGGGCATAGCGATTCTACCGATGATAATGGCCAACCAGGTCGGCATTCCGCGATTGGTGGCACAGTTCTTCGGCGGCACCAGTCTGCTGATCATGGTCGGGGTGGTGCTTGATACATTACGGCAAATGGAAGGGCATCTGCTCTCTCGCCACTATGACGGGTTCCTTAAGAAAGGACGACTCCGGAGCCGCCGGGGTTAAGCGGAAGCAAGGCGCTTTCTCTGCTAAGCTGCAGGCAGTGCGGCTGTTCCCGCGGATACGCACACCTGCCGGGCCTGCTAGGGCGACATTATCCTGTAGGGAGACTTGCGGAGTTGCTGGTTTCGCACAAGAATTGTTGGTGATTCGCGTCCGGTTAGTTCCCGTAAGACACCCTTTCCCCTCCGCACTGGATCTGCAAAGTGGATGCCGCAGAG
This sequence comes from uncultured Lentisphaerota bacterium, assembly GCA_913055945.1. GTDB lineage: Bacteria > Verrucomicrobiota > Lentisphaeria > Oligosphaerales > CAJXKU01 > CAJXKU01. Next base: position 2,289 of record CAJXKU010000293.1, read on the forward strand.
ATGAATTTACGATTGTTCGCGCGGGGACGGAACTGCGTTCAGCCTTTATGTGCGTTCAGCCGGGATTTGCTGTTGTTACACGAATTGCATCGTGGTTCTTGTAGCCAAGGCTTTCGCGGGCGGGTTGGTATGAATATTCGTCTTAATTTCCGGCTTTTTCGGGGGCATATTGCATCTCGGACACATACTTATACTCTCCAATCTGAATTTGGATACCGGTAGTACCGAGTAAGTGTAAGAGTAGGTGTACGAGTAAGCAAAATCTGCGTCTGGCCACAAATGGCCCCTCTTACGTGCGCGGCGTTTGGGGTCTTGCCTTTACTCACCAGCGCCTTTCATCCTAAAACTGCGAAATTTAGGCTCATCCTTCCAGTTTTAAAGCTGATGTCATCCGGCTGAACGCTAATCCCGGAGTTCAGAGAATACTTCCCGTAGTCGGGCGATTGCAATCTGTACACAGAATGCTAATTTATATAAGCACACTAAAAGATATAAGCATTAAGAACTCGAAGTTGGACATAGAAAAACCTTTTGACCGGGGGAAACTGGGTGGTGCGTATGCTTGCGTTGTGTCATTCGGCGTATTCGCTTCAGGCGGGGGTGTGCGATCCGGTTAAATGGGCAGCAGCGGCGCGCGAACGCGGATACGAGGCGTTGGCTTTGGCGGATATCAACGGCTTATACGGCGCTGTGAATTTTTATAGGCAGGTCGAAACGGCAGGGCTGCATCCGATTATTGGTGCCACGCTGCATTTCCGTATGCCGTTTTCATTTATCGCGCTTGTAACGAATGCAGAAGGATACAGTCAGTTGTGCCGGTTGTTGACGCGGCGTCACCACCTGCGTTCTGAAGAAGATCCGAGAGCACTTTTTGAGCATGAATGTCCGTCAGAGCTCCTCTTTCTGGCCCACACGCTGCCGAGCCTGGAGTTGCTTTCTGCGTTTATCCCCCGGGAAAATGTGTATGCTCTGCCGCCGAACCGGGTTCCTCATCCTGCGGTGGATCAGTGCCGTTCACCTTCGTTGTGGCATACGCCGTATCAGGGAAATACGGCGGAAGGGTACAGATCGGCGCCCTTGCCGGATGCCTGGTTTGTTGAGGAAGAGGACACAGAACCGTTTATCTACCGGGAGAAATTGCGGAGCATGGTCGGGACGGGCGAGCCGATACCCCTCTATCCGGGCGCGCATCTGCCGCATGCGCAGAGCTGGTGCGTGCGGTATCCCGAGGCGCCGCGCATTATGGCGGAGATCTGCGAGCGATGCACGTACCGGTACCCCTTAGGGCGTACGCTCCTGCCTCGGGTGAATATCAACGATGGACAATCAGCCGCGGAACGATTACAAACCTTGTGCCTCGAAGGTTGGCGCCGAAAATACGCGGGTACTCAGCGGGCCACCGAGGCGGAGAAGCGGCTGAATCATGAGCTGCAGACCATCGTCAACAACGGGTTTGCCGATTATTTTCTCTATGTGAATGAAATTATCAGCTTCGCCCATCGGAAGGGTATTCCGGTGGGCGTACGGGGGTCTGCGGCGTCGAGTCTGGTGTCGTACCTGCTTGACTTCACGTACTGCTGTCCGCTGGAGCACGATTTGTACTTTGAACGATTTATGAATCCCGGCCGGACAGATTGTCCGGATATCGACATCGACATCGCTGACACCCGACGGGATGAGGTCATTGCTTACTGTGTCCGCCAGTGGGGTGAAAACCGCGTGGGGATGATTGCCAACCTGCAGACGTATCAGACCCGAAGCGCATTCCGGGATGCAGCTCGGCTCCTGGGGATTTCTCCTGAAGAGGTGAAGGCCGCGCTGGACGCAGGTGCCCCTTTGCCGGAGGAGCGTCGGTTGAGCAGGATTGCAGAAT
>CAJXKU010000294.1 GCA_913055945.1 uncultured Lentisphaerota bacterium
AAGAAACGCGCCACCGTGATTCAGGACTGGCCCGAACTGAGCGATGTTGTTAAACCGGCGGACGGCTTAATGGAGCCGTATACAGCCATCGGCCAGGGAAAATACTGGACCTGGAATCGTTTCCGCGGCCGCTCTCCGTGGGCCTACCATCTGCCCACCGCCCGTCTGGAACTTCGGCGCGTCAAACACGACGGGAAACTGTATCTTGCCGTGCTGAACCATGCGGATAAAGCCATAAGGGCGCCGATCCCGTGGGCTGAAGGACACGAAGTGCGGGATCTGATGAGCGATACCCCGAATGAATCGATCCAGAATACGGACTCGCACAAGTTCGGTAAAGAGGACGTGGCGCTGTTTGAACTTCGATGAAACAATGGGAGAAACGCGGTGGCATGCCCGGGGCGGGAAAAGTTCGCGGGTCCACCTAACCTTATCGGTATACCCATGCAGAATTATGGAAACAGGAGTCCAACGATGAGCATGAAAAGATTGACATCAATTGCAGCGTGCGTACTGGTCTTTTTAAGCCTTACAGCGCGAATGGCCGACGCTGTAGAGATCACCCTCACAACCGACAAGATTGATGACACGTTTATAGGCGTAAAAATGGCCGATGGGCAAATGGCCCTGGACAATGAGTTCGCCGAGAAGAACTTCGCAGATGCCGGTATTAAGCGGATGGGAGAACGGGGTGATAAACGTTTACGTGCCCTGTTCCGAATCGATGTTTCGAATCTGGATGTCCTGAATCCGAAAGAGATCGATAACGTCCGCCTCATCATACATTACAATTATCCGACCAACAACAAACCGACGCTGGGGTTATACGCCATTACGGATCAGGACGCTGGATGGAAATCGGATGAGGTGACCTGGAAGCAGATGAAGAATGGTGAAGAATGGTCCGGCGGACCGGGCGGCGGAGAGCCTGGTGATGGGAGCTATGCGAAAAGTCCGCTTGATACGTACGTGGCTGACCCTGAAACAGGACATGGCGGTACGCTTGTCTTCGATATTCCCCCCTCGTTGCTTGGCCAGTGGGTTGGTGGAAAGAAAAACCCGGGGCTTATGCTCAAGGTTGAAGGCGAAGGAAGCATCAGATTGTACATGCAGGAATACCCTCCTGCGACCACGACCCGTCTGAAGGTTGATGCTGCCGACTGGAACCCGGAAGATCAGTGGGCTCGCAAAGTTTCGGGGGAGCTAGCGATGCTGGGCGCGCCGGGAATCGGCAAGCAGTTGATGGAAAAAACACTTGAGTCCGCGCTGGAAGAATTCAATCCGAATTTACATAAAGTTCCCGCCGATGATATCAAAGGACGTTGGAGTCGGTTCGGCAACGCTTTCGATTTCGTCAAGCGCGGAGGATACGACCTGACCATCACGTCCCGAGAGGATTGGAACGAACGCGTTCCCGAAAAAGACAAGAAGGGAATGAAGTACGTTCCTGTGGCCAAACAACTTGTGTTCCGTGATAGAGAAGTGGCGGGAGGCGTTGAATACGGCGTGGCTTATCCGGAGGATGTCTGGATACCGCAGGTACAGGCATTTCTGGAATTCATTCGGTCTTCGGAGGCCCGGGAAAGACTGGCGGAGAAAAATCACTATCTTTTCGCGCCGGCGGACAGGGAACTGCCCGAGTTTGAGGCACCGGACTACTGGAGGGATAAACCGTGGGAGACAGAGAAAGAACCGATGATGGTGCATGGCGTAGATTTTCACGAAGGGGGATATAACACAACCGTGTTCGCTGAGCTCACCAAAATGAAGATGATGGGCTATAACTCCGTCATGTACGGTGGCCATTCGGAAAAGGTCATGGAATGGGCAGATGAGAACGGCATGTTGCTCTCCGGCACGGCCCAGGGCAGCCTCACGGCTGCCGCGAGAAAGATGGCGAGGCATCCCTCTTGCTGGGGAACGTTCCTGGCCAATGAGGACACCGTGAGCCACTGGATGACGAAAATGTATCGTCATTCGCCTGAAGGACATGATTTTAAGTATAAAAATCCGGGACGGATCAAGGACTTCATGCGCATCAAATACGGCGGATTCGAAGAGTGGGCGAAGGAAAAACATGAAAATCTGGAAAAACTGAACAACCGCTGGAATACGGATTATAACAGTTGGGCCGAGATATTTTTGCCGGATCCCCGGCTGGATGAAATCGTGGAGATTTATGATCGGATCCTCGGTCCCGAAGAGGTCGGTTACCAGTGGCGGTCGCGCCTGGGAACGCGCGGCATCCGCTACACAATGGCGAAATACCCGGATCTGCTGGATCTGCGTCGCCACAGTCGCCGGGTGTGGGCCAGTTGGTACGACGAACGTATCGCCGAAATGCGGAAACATCTGGGTGACGATTTCCGGTACACCGTCAAAGCGAAGCCGCATCCGCACACGCACCGGGCCTCGGATCAGTTCAATGGCGCCTGCCATGATCACGGGCCCTGTAAGTATGCGGCGGTAGACCTGCAGATTTTCGTTGATACGGTACAGATCGCCAAAGGATGGCCGGTATGGAACGCCGAAGATCACATATACACCCACTCGAACGCACGCAAGGTGAGATTTGATATCTTTTCCAAATACCTCATGGGTCAGTTCCAGGACACTACCTACTTGTGGGGAGGCACCGGTGGCAGGGCCATCTCCCACAAACGCAGCACGGACCACGGCCGGGCGGAAAAATACGTGCGGAACAAAATTCGTCAATATGAACCGATATTCCGAGCCTTCCTGGAGGCGCGTGCCGACGCCGGACTGACTGTTCTGGCCACGGAAGGGAACCTCGCATGGGACGAATACGATCCGCGTCCGGAGGAATCCTACCTTGGGGGAGCTGTCAAGGCATACGCTTACATGGGGGCGCTCGGCCGGCAGTGGAAGTATGTGCTGGACGCCGATGTTTCTGCGGAAAGCGTCCAGGATGTAATGGTCATTGACACACCCTGGTTGTTGGATGAAACAGTGGAGAAACTCAACGAGTTGCCGTCGGATCGCCGGTTGATTGCGATAGGCGAAGTGCCGACGACCAACGAGTATGGAGAACCCCTGCCGAAGGAGGGATTGGCGAAGCTGAAGAAGCGGACGACGGTTATTGAAGACTGGTCTGAGCTCAGCAAAGAAGTTCCGCCGGCAGATGGCCTGATGGAACCGTATACCACCATTGGACAGGGAAAGTACTGGATCTGGAACCGCTTCCGCGGGCGTCCACCCTGGTCTTTTCACCTTCCGGCCGCGCGGCTGGAGCTGCGGCGCGTCAAGCACGACGGGAAACTGTATGTGGCTGTAATGAATCATGCTGACGAGCCCGTTACTGCTCCGCTCCCCTGGGCAGATGACCGTGAAGTGCGCCTGCTGATCGAGGGCAACCTTGAGAAAAAGGACGGCAGTGACAAATACGTCTTCGGCGGGGAGGCCGTTGCGCTGTTTGAAATGGAATAGTGCAACGTATCCTTTGTGTCGGCAGTGTGCTGCGACTATAAACAGCCCATAGAGGCCAGCAGTCTGCGGTAAGTTTGTGTCTTCTCATCTTATTTACGCAGACAATATCAGATACCAACTTATGGAGGCAAATGTCATGCAGACGCTCACGAAACGAACAGCAGTTGGCTTTCTCAGCATTCTCACGGTCAGTTGTTTTTTATTATTCCCGGCGGCCGTACAGGCAGAACCCAACCTTGTCGTTACGCAGAGCCGTTTTGAAGCTGTGCCGATTTATGCGGACGTCGAAGACGGTGAACCGATCGCAGACAGCGAAAAGGCAAGCAGCAATTTCGGCGATAACGACGCCATAGAGGTGGGGCACACATCCGGTCGAATCGGTCGGGGACTGATCCGTATTGATGTATCAAATCTCCAGCTGCTGAAAAGCCACGATTTCGAGCGTGTGCGCATCATTCTTCCCTTTCAGAATTCCAGCGAGGATGCCGTCGTTGCGTTATACCCTGTTTCCGAAGCGGATGGTGACTGGAAACCCGGCGAAGTTACGTGGCAGCAGAAGCGCGAAGGTGAGCCATGGGCCGAGGGTGCCGGACTCCGGCGCACGCTCCAGCAGGACCCGCTCGCCACGGCCGAAAAAATGGACGAGTCAGGGGATCTGGTATTTGATATCCCGGTTGAACGCCTTCAGAAGTGGCTC
>CAJXKU010000295.1 GCA_913055945.1 uncultured Lentisphaerota bacterium
GGGTCATTGCAAATTTTTTCTTCTATATTTGCCCAGCTAGCCCCCATAAACTTTAGAATACTTAACTGTCGCAGCCGTAAGCGGAAGCGCAGGTGTTCAGACCAGTACTGTCGTCGTGTCTGGATTCGCCAGCGGTGCCATCGCACATACCCGTCTCAAGAAAGTTATAACTCGAGAAATGCGGGTGGCCGGACTAGTAGCACTATGCTGCGGGACTCTCACGCTGATTCTCTGCCAAGTACTGCTGGATCCTGAGGCGGTGGCCGACATTGTTGAAGCAAGCACGATTATCCTCGTCTCCGGCGGAGCTATGGCGCTTGCCATAATCGCCTCCACACTCCTGGGGATATCCCTGCCTTTCCTGTTTCACAAAGTAGGCATTGACCCTGCGGTCAGTTCCGGCCCGTTGGTAACCAGCCTCAACGACTCCATAAGTGTCACCATCTTCATGGGAATAATGGCTTTCATAGTCCGTCTCTAACTCGGACGCTCACCCTGCTAAGCCAAAAAGCATATTTTTCAGAATTCGCTGCTTAAGCCTTAAACACCGCCAGCAAAATTGTCCCGGGCGATGGTCACCATCACTTTTCATCTGTTTCTCCTAGTATCGGCACAATAATTGCGAATCCATTGAAGTGGTTCTGTTTTCATTTTTGGTTCGAGGTACGCATCTTTGTTTGTCAGAACACGGATAAAAAGCTATGTTTTACACAATCGTATTGCGTGTCATTCTCACGTAGTGCGGCGGAAAGAACTGTAATCTAAAGAAACAGGGACAGCGACCAAAATGCAATGCCAGGCTTGCGGCACATCTCCGGCGGAAGTTCAGATACGCGAGATCCGTGGAGAGGAAGTGAACACCTTGTATCTCTGCAATGCTTGTGCTGAAAACTATGATCTGGGAACTTCTTCATGCCCCAGTCTCGACGAACCGGAGGTGACGATACGATTGAGCGCAGCCTCGCAGCAGTCGGAATCGCCATCTGCACAGACAATGCCCCCCGACGATCTGATCGACGATCTCCAGCAAACAGAAGATAGCGAGGACGCTCGTATCGAGATGTACGAATGTCCCAACTGCGGTTGGACTGAACAAACCCTCAGCGAAAAGAAACGACTGGGCTGCCCGGAGTGTTACAATACATTCTGGGAACTGTTGGCCCCTATAATTCACGATTGGCATAATGAAGTAGCACATAAAGGAGAACTTCCGAAAGAACAGGAAGGTGAGCGAAAACCGGCGCCACCGCCAGGTTCCGGACATCTGGAACGGGAACTCGACGTCGCGATTGCCTGTGAAGATTATGAGCGCGCGGCGGAACTTCGGGACCAACTGTGTGAGCAGGAAAACACGTACAAGTGTACCGATCAAAGAACTTGACGCGGACGTCAATTACACACAGGCTGTTTTTCAGCCAATGCGGGCGCAGTGGGCCTGCCGGGCCACTCGGTTGATGCCGATGTCTCTATTGATACGTCCTCAGAGCCCTCGGCCGATAGCGTGCCGGCTTGTGACATCCCCTTGGGAAAACAAGCCTGCGAAAAGTTACCTTCCTGGTGCTTATCCGGGTTATGCAGCATCAATCCCCCAAAAAAATGGTTGAATTTCCCCTTCCCTGGTCCGGCGCGGAAAACGACCAGACCGATGGTATAGCGATCTCATCACGCATCCGCTTAGCGCGGAATTTTGCATCCACACACTTCCCCGCCCGAAGCGATGCTGAAACATTGCAGGAGGTTTGGGACAAAGTGGCCAGAGGCTTGCAAAGCTGCAGTCTCTACAGCTCCGCGGCCTGGTATAAAATGGCCACCCTGGATTACCTGGACCGCCAAGTACTTCGTGAACGTCAACTCATTTCCGCCGAGATGTCCGAAAAAACCGACCGCGGAACCGGCGTGGTAGTGGCCGGAGAAGATAATGTAAGCTTAATGATAAATGAAGAAGATCACCTCCGACTTCAAATCCTCGGTCATGGGCTGCAACTGCAGAATATCTGGCCGTGTCTGATAAAAACGGAGCGTTTTCTGAATCGGATTTTTGATTTCGCACACACTGAGAAACTGGGATATCTCAGCGCGTGTCCGACCAATGTAGGAACCGGCCTGAGAGCTTCGGTCATGCTTCACGTACCCGGCTTATGGTTGACCGGTAAACTGAAGAAAGTTTACAATGCTGCCGAAGCGCTGGGCTTGAGTGTGCGGGGAGCAGCGGGGGAAGAAAGCGAAGCTTTAGGGGGAATCTGTCAGGTGTCGAACCGCTTCACACTGGGCGAGAGCGAAGAGGACATCCTGAAGCGGATCGAAACAACCGTACGCCGGATCATATGGTATGAACGCAATGCCCAACGACGCCTTTTGCGGAAACAGCAGACAGAGATTTACGATAAAATCGGACGGGCCTACGGACAGCTGAAATATGGATACACTGTGCCTGAAGACGAAGCCGTAAAGTTACTCTCTCTTGTGAGATGGGGGGCCATATGCGGCCTGTTTTCCGGCTTGAATCGTGTAAACGTTGACGACGTAATGCGCAGACAACAAAAGGGACACTTGCAGATTCTTGAATCCGCTTCGCACATAGGTCGCGAAGAACTGCCTTCCGTGCGGGGGACTTTTCTGCGCAGAAGTTTGCGTAACCAGGTCCAATAGATTTATATGAAACTGGGAACAGGATGGAAAAGGCGAGCAGCCGTTTATCGTTTGAATACGGCTTGTTCATAGGTATGGTAAGGAGTAAGGCGCAAGTTCATCAGAAACTGCCGATAATTGCGGTAAAAAAAGATATAATAAAACATAACAGCAAAACAAAATTCTGTAAGCTTACACTTGAATAGGGGGAAACATGTCAGAAAAACGCAACGAAGATCATTTTCCAGGTATGAACAACCTGACACCCAGAGCACAGCAGGTAATGGTTCTCGCCCGGCGGGAGGCGCGGAGATTCGGCCACAATTATGTAGGCACGGAACACCTTCTCCTGGGCCTCATCAAGCTTGAACAGGGAGTGGCCGTCGCTGCCCTCGAGGCAATGGGCCTTGACCTGGATACCGTGCGATACGAAGTGGAGAAGCATTCGGGGCCGGGAGAAAATGTCCAGATGGAAGGCGACCCGCCTCTGACGCCTCGTGTAAAGCGCGTACTGACGCTTGCGGCAAAAGAGGCGCAGGCCCTTAATTACAACTACATCGGTACAGAACACATACTTCTAGGATTGCTGCGGGAAGGCGACGGCGTCGGAGCCCGCATCCTGCGCAACCTCAACGTGAATGCGGAAGATGTCCGAAATGAAGTCATGAAGGCATTGGACCCGAACTACCTCCCCACAGAAAATCAGGGCGGCGAGAGCGGCCAACATGGGCAAAGCGGCAGTAAAGAAAAAGGAGAGAAAATGCCTGCATTGCGGGCCTTCGGACGAGATATCACGGAACTTGCCAGACAAGACGAGCTGGACCCGGTAATAGGTAGAGACGACGAGATTGAGCGGCTTGTACAGATACTGTGTAGACGGACAAAAAATAACCCCGTGCTTCTGGGCGAAGCCGGGGTGGGTAAGACAGCGATCGTCGAAGGACTCGCTCAGCGGATCATCAATGGAAACGTCCCTGACATGTTGCGTGATCGGATGGTTGTAGGGCTGGATCTTCCGTTGATGGTAGCCGGCACCAAGTACCGCGGTCAGTTTGAAGAACGTATAAAAGCTGTCATGGATGAAATCAAACAGTCAGGACAAGTCATTCTCTTTATCGACGAACTGCACACCATTGTGGGAGCCGGCAGTGCCGAAGGCGCTATGGATGCATCCAATATTCTGAAGCCTGCTTTGTCCCGCGGGGAAATTCAATGCGTGGGTGCCACTACAATGTCTGAATACCGTAAAAACATCGAAAAGGATTCAGCGCTTGAACGGCGATTCCAGCCCATTGTGGTGAATTCGCCTACGACCGATCAAACCGTGGAGATTCTGAAGGGTATCCGTTACAAATACGAAGAACATCACAATGTGAAATTCACCGAGGACGCGTTGCGCACGGCGGTACGGTTATCGGACCGATATATCACAGACCGGCACCTGCCGGATAAAGCAATTGACGTGCTGGATGAAAGCGGATCCAAAGCCAGAATCAGTTC
>CAJXKU010000296.1 GCA_913055945.1 uncultured Lentisphaerota bacterium
TACACGGCGTCGGGCGATCCGAGGAGGAGGCGAGTGACGTCGACGGCGTAACAGCCGACGTCCATCAGGCTCCCGCCGGCCAGGTCCGGGTTCAACCGGATGTCCTCGGGGCGATCCCGGAGCGGAAACATCGAGAGAATCCACGTACCAAGGATTACCGCAACGAGAACAAACCGCCATATCAGCGAACTTTTCATTCTTTGTTACCTTTCAATTACTCTCAGCTCGAATTTTCAGACTCAGTGCTGGTTTCCTCAAGTACACGACCTACCGCCTGTTTTGAAATTGTGAGATTCACGTTCTCAGCCACTGTGAGTTCAATCGTGCCCTGCTCCACGCTTTTAATTGTGCCGTGAATGCCTGAACTGGTGACAACTCGATCTCCGGCTTTCAGGCGGTTGATCAGCTCCTGATGCTCCCGGTTCCGCTTTTGCTGCGGACGAATCAGGATCAAGTACATGACGACAAGAAACAGCACAATCGGCAACACGGTACCAATGATGAATTCTTTCGGTCCCGCAGCCTGTTGGCCATTCTCCGCTGCTAACAGAAAAAAAGACATTCCATCCATAGCTAGTCAAATCCTTCCCTTGATCAATTGGTCAAATTCCTAGAAGTTGAGGGGATTGAAGTTAAAGTATAAATTTAAATGCTTCGGTCGATGTTGCCAACGCTTCACGCCGGCAATCAGGTCAACATTCTGGGGATGAGCCCGGAATCGCCCTGCTGCCAGAAAAAACTCAACATTCAAAAATCTGAGATGAGGAAGGACTGCCCATGTTTGCACCTTTTAGAGTATTTTACCGAAAAGGCGGGACGCAAAATCTGTATGGCTTCTACCTTTTTTTCACTTTTGCCGCATTCTGTATTCTGTTGGTCGGCATAAGCGGGTGCGCGCCGCAACGCTCCGCCATTTCCTCCATGTTTGAAGACCTTCCCCAACGGAGGCTCACAGTGCATAAACTGACATCTTCAAAGGAAATGGTAGACACATCCTTTGTAAGAAAAATTGGCCGAACAAATAAACGCCCGCTTTTTATCCGCAGAAGCCCTGTCATCTCCCCTGTATCTTTTGACAGTGTTTCAGTCGACACAGACGCTGAAACGAATCATTTGCGTATAAAACTGGATAATCATGGTAAGATGGCATGGTTTCAGGCCTGCGCCGAAATAAGAGAAATACAAGAATTCGCTGTTTTAATAGACGGCAAGTTTGAGAACTTGATCTCTGCACCTGTGACAGAAAAAATGTCCGAATGCGACGTCGTCAATATCCCATTCCCTTCATGGAACGAGGAACGATTACAGACACTCGCAGAGCGAATTCGCAGGACAATGTCGGATTAGGCACAACCATCCGCGTGGCCGCCGGGCAAAAGGCTGCGCACCTATACACAAGGCAATCTGGATAAATAAAAAGTCAACCAATACGATGCTGAGGCGTCCTTACAGGACGCAATCGGTGGTGATGCCTCCCACCTAAAAACATAGAAACACCGACAGAGTAAACCAAGACAGGAAGAGCAAATGGCAAGTATATCCGAAAAGATCCCTGAAACCACCGAATTGGAAGGCATTTGCATGGAGGTGGCAGAGGGAAACGAAAAGGCAAAGCATCAACTCATTGACATCTTGAAAACCTGCCCTCCCAACATTCCTGACTGGCCGGAGGAAACTCGTGAAGTTTTCCAATCGGCCTTTGATCTGATCCTGGAAAGCATCCGGCAGACCAACACTCCTGTGGACCTGTATCTTCTTTTCCTGTGCTTGCGCAACAAATACGACCGCGCCGATCTTCGGGATGCCTTCGCCAACGCAGTCCGTAATTGCGCGGAAGATTACAGTGATCCCGCAGGCCTTCTCGCCGCCTTAAAAATTCACGACAACAATTGTGCCGCCGAGGAAATCGCTTGGCGGTGGGCCTGTTTTTCCCATTTGGCGCCGGAACGTCCTTGTTTTCACGAAGCCCATGCGGTAGGAAAAATTATCCGCGTCGATGATCTGGCAAATCGCGTAAATATCGCTTTCGAACGCCACACAGAGTTAAACCTCGAGCACGCCCTGGGGAAACTTGTGGTTGTAGAAAGTAACTCCACCCTGGAACAACTCCTGGACCATAAACTCTCCCCGGACGAACTCGCCGACACCGAAAACAATCCGGAAGCCCTTTCGGAAATGCTCTACGGTAATCCTTCTCTAAAGCCTCAAGCAGTAAAAGCATTACTGAAAAACGCGGGCATTGATCTGCAAAGAGCATCCACAGGAAGAAGTAAAACCTCAACCAGCAGTTCTGAATCGGCTCCTCAGAAGAATGTTGCTGCGGCGCGAAGTTTAGTGGAACTCCTTGGTACGCTGCGGAACGAGGAAGACATTGGCGAATGGGGCACAGAGGAACAGGACAATGTCGCGCGGATACTGGACAGCACGGCCTCTCGCACCGATCAGGCAGAGAACTTTACCCATGCGGTAAGCACCGTTTATGCCCGAGTATCGCCGGAGGTATTCGGCGAAATTCTAAAGTCTGCGGCGGATAAAGCTAAAGTATGGCAGGACGTACAGACTTTTGTACGTGTTACCAACAAGTTGCGTTCACAGATTCTGCCTTATTGGCTTTGTGCCACGCTGCAAGCTCCCGGTTCGTTTGAAGCTAAGGGCCTGTTTACCGCTTTGCCTTTACGCATTTACCCCTATCTGGAGAAAGCATATAAAAAACTCGACCTGAACCCATCTCCCTGGCTGGAGAGCATGCTCCGGAAGTCTCAAAAAGGCCAAGCATCGGCGGACAACGTGGTCTGGCTTTGGAAAAAAGGGATGATCGACGACGATTCCGGCCTGGATATACAATCAGTTCTACGGCTGCTTCAAACCAACACAGCAGGAGCGTTTAAGCGTGGTCAGAAAGATCTGAAACGCCTTTTGATGGAGGATGAGAAATTCCAATCCTATTTGCTCGGACATGGAGCTCGACGCAGCGTTGAACGGGGCGTGCGCACTGTGCGCCATTCCACAGCCTTAGACAGCGGCGAACGACAAAGTCTGCTTGTACGGATTGTACGACTTTTTCCTGAAAGCAAAGACCTTGTGGAGCAACGGACCCAACCTTCGACCAAAGACGAAATTCCTCCGATCACCTCTATCAGAAGTTACGAAGCGCGTAGACAGGAACTCGAAGATATCATTAACCGAAAGATACCGCAGAACGCCAGAGATATAGCGGAAGCCCGCAGTCACGGAGACTTGCGCGAAAACGCGGAATATAAAGCGGCCAAAGAAGAGCAGCAGCGACTCAATCAAAGGCGCGGGGAACTGGAAAATGCGCTCCACGAAGTCCAGCCGACAGATTTTGAACACGTAACTGTCAAGGACACGATAATTCCCGGTTGCGGCGTACGCCTTCACCTTTCCTCCGGAAGCTCCAGAGACTTTCTCGTACTGGGCCTTTGGGACGGTGATCCTGAAAACAATGTTCTTTCCGGCGACACCCCGCTGGGGCGTCGTTTAGTCGGGTGCAGCGTCGGACAGAAGGTGACGTTGCCCTCCGGAGAAGAGGGAACTATAGAGCAGGTCTACGAACTGCCCCCTGAATGGCAGGAATACCTTAAAAACACCGAAGAAATCCGTTCGGCCTGAATCGCCGCTCTTTCAGATCCTGCGAGGTCACCCTCCGGTAAAGTCGAGTAGACCCGGGGCCTTTTGATATTTAGGTGAAGGTTTGTCTTCTCCGTTTGCCGCCTGGTTTCCCGGCGGTGCCACACAATTATCACCTTGCCTCAACGGCCTGTTCGGAATACTGCGATTCTCCCCCGTGGAACTTTACTCCGTTGTGCACATCCTGCTGCGCCCACCCCTTGAGTAGGCTGTCGTAGTTTGTTGTTGAGAGCTTAGTCTCAGCGAACATCTTTCTCATATCTTCGACATTAGCAATGTCCCAACCACCGAGGTCCTGGTCAAAGGAATCCGCACTGCTGAACATCTGTATCATGTCCTTCACATTGCCGACGTCCCAATCTCCTATGTCCTGGTTGAAGAAACTTGCGCCGTTGAACCTAAATTTCGCAGTTGATTTTGTGGTTGCATATGCAAGGCAGCGAGACGAAGCTGTAGCTCGTTGCCACTCC
>CAJXKU010000297.1 GCA_913055945.1 uncultured Lentisphaerota bacterium
GGAGAAGTGACGATCTCGGCATATATCAAACCGAAACCGCCTGAAGACTATTCCGGGGTAACAACGTATTTCGAAGTAACCGATCCGGATGATCTGTCGCATTACGAGGGCAAGAGCAGCCCCGGCGACCCTTCAGAGCCGGGCGACGAGAAACCGAATGACAACCGTGATCTCAATAAGAGGATGTTCGATCCCGCTGAAACAGATTCCGGTGAAACAAACTATGGGGGGTATCAGGTATATGCTTTGTCAGATTTGTCAGCCCCTGTAGAGCTGAGTACTATTGACAGTAGCGAATGTGCTGTTGCTGAAACCACGTTGAACATCACCGATCACTGTTCAGGCGATAACTATCAGGTCCGTGCTACACTGCGCAATCCGCAGGATTCGCCCTTCGACACACTCTCCGGCACGAAGGCAGGTGTCGACGCAGTGAGCTCCGACATCAAGGCATCTGAGAAACTCGTCGCCTGGAAACGGTTTTACATCGAGCGGGACTTTATGTACAAGGAAGGCACCACTGTCCTCGAGAAAGTCGACGAAGAGGACAATGTCAATGGAAACTACAGGATAGACGTGCTTTCTCCCGAGGATCTGTGGCATCAGGCGGGTGAGAGCAAACGCGTGGTGATTTTCTGGCAGGACGGCAGCCACCCAACCGAAATCGAACGGTCCACCGACGAGTACGTTTTCGTACAGGATTTGCCGGAGAATAAGGTCATCCCCAAGTACGCCGGCATACGTCCAACAGGAGATGTAGACACCTATTCATTTGAAGGGAAATATCTGGGTGAAGCTTTCGGTAAAGCCCCTGGCGGTAAAGACAGTAACGGAGCGGCTTTTATCGAATTCCAGTATGTGCGAGAAAATGCCCAGAAAGTGCCCAGGTATAAGCGCTTTGAAGGCGGCAAAAATGAAAGCAACGCCTATGAGTTCGCAAAATACTGGTTCAACAACCGAAACAACAGTCAGAACAAGGACAATGTCATGCAGCTGGTGACTGGACTACTCGGGATGGACGAAAACAGACCTCAGAGCGGGTGGGCGTATGGTGACAAGGATTTGCCGATTGCCTATGTGTTTGCGATGGGCGGGGAGGAAGTACTGGTCCACGAGACCGGCCACCTGTTTGGACTTCTATATGCGTCCCACATTGACAGTAAGGGCACAAACTGCCGAGCGCATGATTACGATGCGGATGATTCAGACGCGGATGACGAGTACTGCATTATGACCTACGATGATAATATGAATGACGGCCACACCGAATTCTGCATCAAGTGCCTGTTGAAGGGAGATTTGGCGACTTTGCGAACATTCAAGGATAGATTTTACAAAGATCATTACTAACTAACGTAAACAAGGAGTCGTAACGTATGAAAAGATTTGAAAGCGTGAAACCGTTTATTTTTCTGATGATGCTTACCGGAGTCATTGCTGCGGCCGATCCGGCGAGTAGTGAACATGGGCAGGAACAAGAGGAGAACCGTTTCCGCGAACACTTCCGTGAGCAGCGTCGGAAGCATGGACCGCCGGAATCGGTCTCATTTTCATTCCGGATGATGATAGCGGATTCAACAACCTACTTTCGTTGCGTTGTGCGGAACGAAAGTGACCGTAAAGTACGGGTGCCGATTATGTTTGAACACTCCAATGCCTTTTTCTACCGTTGTACGTTCCAGGATCTTCCAGGGGAGGGAATGGGGGTTGGGGGGACGCTTCACCAAGGACCACGGGATGAGGTTGAGGTGAGAGCGGGAGAAAAACACGCGTGGTACGTGAATGCGGATGATCTGATTGAACGCCTCGCGTCCGGGGGCGGCAACAAAGTACGGGGAGCGATGGTCAAAGCAAAATGGATGTGTACATATGCTTTCTCCCCAGCAATGTGGATCGCTGTGCCCGAAAACGGCCAACTGAATCTGCCGGAACCGCCGTCTGAGGGGGTGAAGCCGCTTCTTACCGTTTTTTACCGCAAAGACGGCCCTGCGGACATCGGTTTCCTGATGTTTAACGGGAGCGAGAAAGCGTTTGATGCGCCTGCGCCGCTGAGCGAAAAGAGTGTCATTTCCGTTTCGATACCCGGTACAGACTACACTCGGGATCTGAAGCCTTCGAAGTCCGGGACCAAGATGAGCACAGTTGAACCCGGGACAACCGCCAAGTGGCGGGTATCCTGGCAGACGTTGATCGATCTCATCCCGAAAAAGGATATAGACAGAATAAAAGAAGAAGGCGGCGATTTCGACCTTGTCTGGAAGGTCGGCGATCGGGCATCCTCTCCTCTGCCGCTACATCTTCATATACCCGCGAAGTTCGACGTACAAAAGCGTAAAAAGATCGATTTTTTAAAAGAACATTATTCGCGGAGGAGATTGGATCTTGAGAAAACCGATATCACCGACAAAAGCCTGGAGCCTGTGGAAGTCCTGAATTACATGGAGACAATCGATTTAACCCATACCGCCATCACCGATGAAGGCCTGAAGCACCTGCAGGATCTGGATAATCTGAGCAGTCTTATTCTCGACCATACCAACATCACGGATAACGGCCTTAAACATCTCCAGCAATCGGGTAATCTCAGAAGCCTGCACCTCAATCATACCGATATCACGGATGAGGGGGTGAAGCATCTACGGCAATTGGATAACCTCAAATACCTTTATCTCGGGAATACCGACATCACGGATAAGGGCTTGAAGCACCTGCGTCAATTGGATAAGCTCAAACATCTAAAACTCACAAATACCGCTATCACCAATGGGGGCTTGAAGCATCTGCAGCAATTGGATAACCTCAGAAGCCTACAACTCAGTCATACTGCCATAACCAGTGAAGGCCTAAAGCACCTAAAGGGGTTGGATAATCTGCAGTTTATTGGTTTGTTCAAGACCAATGTAACCGATGAGGGATTGAATAAAGCGTTGAAACAGGTGGACGGTTTCAAGAATCTGGAAGTGTTAAATTTTAAGAATACAAAGGTAACCGATGAAGGAGTTGAGGAACTCAAACAGAATCTACCCCAACTGCGATCAGTAACTCACTAAGCGTGAAAAAACGAAGCCCCGACCAACAAATCGGGTGAGAGTGCAGTATCTTTTTAAGGAAAGGGGAAGTTGGAATCTGACGGTATGCTCTATCGGTTGGCACTACCGAGACCGCCACCTTCTACGCGGTGCAGTGCAACATCGGCCATGACGTCAACGGAGCTCTGGAACGCCGGCGAAGGAACGGGCGCGCTGGTGGGCCCAGGTGGGCCCAAGTTCAATCTTTTACCTAACCACGAAGTCCACGAAGAATACAAAGGGGCTAATAAAGGGGCGCACAAAGATTGCCAGCGTTTTCAGACAAGCGGGAACAGCACGAATCTGCACAGTATCCACTGTTTTACGTACGAGCCAACCCGCCGGGCGGCGGGGCCGCCCTGATACCCCAAAAGGGGAGACTTTATCTTCGGTATGTTCCGGCCTTTTTGCGCTACTCCTGTCTATGCACGTCGCCCGGCGGTTAGGCTTTATTACCCATATCACATCACACTTGACGCGGTTGCCGACGGGTGGTCCTTCACCGGATAAAACAGCATGGGCTTCCCTTTGCGTGCTTGATCAAAATCGGAATCGGTATCGAAATCGGCATGCCGGACGAGTCGATTCCGGGCCTTGCCGAACCTTTTCGGTCAACGATGGCGGGAGGCGATTAAAATTCGTACTCGTGATTTGCTCTCTTCAGCCGTTCTCGTCACCCCGCTTCAGATATCGAGCCTTGACCGCCGGACAAAGTTTGAAGACTCTTGCGTAGTTGTATGATCGAGGGCCAACGGCCCGATTTCCTATCTTAGCCCAGGGTGGAATTGCGGACCGCTGTGCGGGCCGGAATGGAACCCTGGGGCCCGGATATCATGAAGATATCGCGCTCTGAAAGAGCGCCTCACTTCCTCCTTTCGCCTTTCTATGAGCACGGGCCTTCGGCCTTACAGAACTTAAACTCGCGTTATGTTGCGTGACATTTTCAAAAATAAGGGCATGTGCCGGATGGGGTGTGTGTCCCCTCCCGAGAACCTGCGCTACTATGACATTTTTCCTTCCATCTTCAATATTTCATTCA
>CAJXKU010000298.1 GCA_913055945.1 uncultured Lentisphaerota bacterium
AGAACGCACAGGAAAGCCCATGCTGTTTTATCCGGTGAAGTACCACCCGCCGACAACCGCGCCAAGTGTGATACGGGGGCGTGTCCGGAGGCGTGCTGCCCGGTGGATTGACGGGTATGCCTGAAGAGCTGTTGGACAATCAGATAAGTTTTGAGGTCTATATGCAATACAAAAGTCTATCATTGAGAATAATTCAGCATTTACTGAGGAAGCAGTGGTCCCTGGGCCGTGTTTTTATGTGCGGCATAATGGCGACAGGATGGATTTTGGCAGGTGCACCTGTTCAGGCTGAGAAGAGGCGCCCAGCGCGTCAACCGTCAGGTCGGACAGACACGGCGCCGTGGTTCTCCAGTATAAAGAACAGTGTGAAATTGTCTGACAAGGAAGTGGGGCATACGCTCGAGGGGCTTTACGATACGTTGTCAAGTTCGTCAAAAGAGAACGAATTCGATATAGCTGCCGGCGATTCAATGCCTCGCATAGTTGCCGTATCGTGGACCGGGGGAGAAGACCGGAGCCGGACAGTGTTCCGGAGCGGATCGAGCTTACAGGCGGCTGTCAATAAGGCGGCTCGGGCTGCTTTGGAGAAGGAGTCGGGCGGCGTGGCTGAGGCCGATTGGTTCCGGCTCGACGTGGTTCAGCATGTAAGAAAATTTCCATCTTTCGTTCTACAAAAGGATAAACATCCGTCGCCCACGTTGGCAGGAATCGGGTTTCCGGAAGTAACCCGGGTGGCGTTCCTACCTGCACAACTGATAGGCGTGGATGCCATCGGGCCGGAGCGAAGGATTCGGCACCACCGCGTTTCAAGGCTTTATCTGGGGCGGGAAGACTGGAAATCCTTCAGCCGGTGGAACCGGGTCTCAAGCTATAGTAAGCCGATGAAGGTTTTCCTCTTCGAGGTGGAAAGTTATTTCTACAGCCCCGACAAGGGCACAAGATTTGTTTTCCGGGGGCACTTTGTACCGTCAGCCATGACCGCCGAAGATATAGGAGAAAGTATAACCGAGTGCAGTTCCTTCCTGCAGCGGGTGTTGGGTGAAGGGGGTGCATCGGCGTCGGATTTAACGCTGTGGCGAAGGCCTCTGCGCGGACAATTCCGTAAAGAAGATCTCGCCGGCGTGGCGTTTACACTGAGCCGCATGACTGGCATCGGGGAGACTGGGCGCGCTCAGGCGCAGTTGAAAGATAAGCTGTTGAGCCGGTTGCGAGGCAGTATAACCGAGGATCTGCCGGTGAAGGACGGCGCATGTATCAAAGAAAACCACTCAACTTCTGTAGCTACGAATGCCCTCTTCCTATGTGCTCTTCTGGAAGGGGATAAACCTGATAAGGAAAGTGTTCAGACAGCGCGAAAGATCGGGCAGTACGTGCTTTCGGAGCAAGGGAAGGAGGGATATTTTATAAGTGAACGTTCGTTTCCGAACTGGAAGATAAGT
This sequence comes from uncultured Lentisphaerota bacterium, assembly GCA_913055945.1. Taxonomy (GTDB): domain Bacteria; phylum Verrucomicrobiota; class Lentisphaeria; order Oligosphaerales; family CAJXKU01; genus CAJXKU01. The sequence goes on from CAJXKU010000298.1 coordinate 1,440, forward strand.
CAGCTTTTTTCCGTGAAAGATTCGGCCCTTGGCGCTTATGCGCTTGTAAAACTGTATGAAGTAACGGCGGATCCGGTCTACCTTGAAGCTGCGCAAAAGGCTGCGGCGTACCTGCTTAAGGAGAAGCTGTCCGGCGAGTCCCTGGATCATGTCTCGACTTCGCCCTGGTTGGCACGGACGCTGGACGCATTGTACACACATCTGCCTGATAAAGAAGTGCTCGCCAAACAGGTTCGGCGATTGGCGTCGGGGGTGGGTATTAACCAGAAACGGGGGGCGGAACTATTCGATATGTTGGGCAGTCACCGGGGAAAGCCTTCCGTTACGCTGGTTGCGAAAGATGCCTCCGCCATCGCTGCAGCCGTGCGGCTGTTGAAAGACAGCAGATGGGGCGGTTCTCTCGATTCATTGTCCAGAACCTTGCAATACAGTACAAGGTTCCTGCGGCAGGAGCAGATTCAGCCCGCCAGCGCTATGTTTACAGAAAAACCGCGTGCTTATCTCGGTGGATTCAGAGAAAACTGCCGGCAGGTGACCGTTTCGTTGCGTGCGCAGTGGATGGCTCTTTTGGCTATGGTGGAAACGAAAGCGTTGCTGGGTGACATGGAAAAAGAGGAATTCGGCGTTACGGAACAGTATAAGGAGCGGTTGCGTCAGAATCGGAAAAACATGAAGGAGTTTCCTCGTTTGCTTCACGCTATAGATCTGGGCAGAAAGAGTACGGAGGCAAAGAGGTTCCGGAGGAACAGAAAGTAATCGCCGGAAAAGGAGGCGGATATGTCGATGTTGAAAGGAGGCGTGTTTATAGATGTCGAGAATATTAACCGAACCGGTGGTTGGGGCATGCGGTATGATGTGCTGCAGAAGCTTGTAGGAGCTCAGGATGTTCTGGTGCTTCGGGCGAACGCGTACATCGCCGTGGATGAAGACCGGGAAAGCAGAGATCCTGAATACAGACGCAAGCGGGAAGAGTACCGCAATGCGATGCGCCGGGCGGGCATGCATCTGGTTTCCAAAAAAGTTCAGCGGTATCGGAACGAGAACGAAGAGTTGATTCTCAAGGCGAATGCCGATCTGGATCTTGCTGTCGATGCGTTGCTGCAGGCTGAAAACCTGGATTATGTCCTGATTTGTTCCGGCGATGGTGACTTCTTAAGGTTGGTGCGCGCGTTGCAGAATCGGGGTAAACGGGTGGATGTGCTTTCGTTCTCAAATACGAGTACAGCATTGCGGCATGAGGCGGATTATTACTTTTCCGGATATCTGGTGCCGGGGCTGATTCCCACGAGCGCTGAGCATTCGGGAAGAGTCCTTGGCACCATGCATGGCGTCAACGAAGAAAAGGGATTCGGTTTTATTACTGTGCGTACAGGTTTGGGCTTTACCCAGGTCAGGGACGATGTTTTTTGTCATATCAGCGATTTTACCACAGAGAAAGGTGAAGAGGTCAGCAATGAGTATTTCGCGAGTCTGAAGACTCGCGAGGCTATAATCGAATTCGATCTGGTCGAACAGGATGACGGGCGCGTAAAAGCCGTGAATGCAACCGAGTTCGCCCCCGTCCACCATAACGGCACCGGAAGTGCATGATGCCTTCGTGTTCGGAACTTCTGCAAATGTGGATGATCTCTTGTCTCAAAGGCGCACAAAGTGAGCGAAGTTCTAATGGTGTTGTCAATAACAGGTAATGTGGAAGGGATTTAAATATGGCAGAGAAAGACCTGGAACCTGATTACGAACGCGAAGAGCGTCTGGGATTTCCTGAGGTGATATTCGCGCCGGGCAAGGATAATACACAACTGCGTGAGGCCTCGGAAGCGCTTTATGCCTGTCACAAAACCATATTGGTAACCCGTGTTACTGAAAAACAGGCCCAGGTGATCCAGGATGCAATTCCGGAGGCTGTTTACAATGAAAAAGGCCACTTGGTCTATGTGGTACCCGAGGAAAGTCGGGCGTCTCGTTCCGGTGGACGAACGTTGGTGATAACCGCAGGTACTTCCGATGTGCCGGTGGGGGAAGAAGCTGCATGTACGGCGGAAGTCACGGGGCAGGAAGTTGAACGTCTTTATGATGTGGGGGTTGCAGGGTTGCATCGGATTCTGAATGCGCGCGAAAAACTGGAAGCAGCTGACGTAATTATCGTTGTCGCGGGGATGGAGGGGGCGTTGCCGTCGGTGGTCGGGGGGTTGATCGATCGTCCCGTTATCGCTGTACCGACATCTGTGGGGTATGGAACGGCATTCAACGGCGTTACGCCGTTGCTTGGGATGCTGAATTCGTGTGCACCGGGTGTTACCGTCGTCAATGTGGATAACGGTTTTGGTGCGGCTTTCGCTGCGAACAGGATCCTTCGGAGCTTAAATCGATAGCGATTCTGGTCTCGCGCCGAGTTTGCAGCATGGAAAAGTAGCCAGGGATTTTTCGGATGCCGCACAGTTTCCTGGGCGGCGTGGATAAATATCACCTCCTCGCCCCGGGGTACGCGCTAATGTTGAACCGTGCAAGGCCGGGGGTTTCCACCATTTGCGTTCTGTACGCTGGCGTGTTACTTTAGAAGCGAATTAAACGATGGTATCCGTAACTTTTTTGGTTATTGTAGATTTCCGATTGTATTGATCTTAAAACTTATGACGGCAATTGTATGAAGTTCAGATGTCCTTCCT
>CAJXKU010000299.1 GCA_913055945.1 uncultured Lentisphaerota bacterium
CCATACAATCTTTCCGACTTTATTGATATATGCCGTATTCTCGTCAACTTTCACATGTGCCAACCCTTTGTCGAATGGCCGTGCTTCATCGAAACGGGGTTTAATTACCCAATTCCCATTATGATCAATATACCCATAGGCTTCATCCCTCTTATCAAAAGCCGGAGCTAGCCCATTGGAGAACGAAAAAGTTCGCCCAAATTTCGGAGGGATAGCCCACTTTCCAGATTTGTCGATAAAACCAGCGTTTACTTCAATTTCTTTACGACCATCTTTTTTTACAGTATTGTATTCAGCAACAGCCGCAAGGCCTTCGGAATATGATTGACAAAACTTATACTTCGGTGGAATCACCAAGTTCCCATTTCTATCCATGAATCCGCACTTATTATGCTTCTCCACCATCACCTGCGGACGCCAAGTCAAAAATGTACCATTTCAGGCGATTTTAATGGCCCCACCTGCTTGTAGAGCCAAGAAGCCGGTAAATCCTGTGATTTACCGGCTCCGTAACAACTGTTCATTGAGTTATTCAGTGTCGATGCGTTCTTTCATGCGGTAGCTTTTTCCTGTAATAGTGATGGTTTGGCAATGGTGCAGGACGCGATCAAGCACGGCGGAGGTCAGAGAGGCATCGTTGGCGAACGTAGGTGCCCATTCTTTGTAGGTCCTGTTGGTTGTGATCACCGTTGACGCTGTTTCGTAGCGTTTGCTCAGGACCTGGAACAGCAGTTCGGCACCGACGCGGTCAACGGGCAGGTAACCGAGTTCGTCGATGATCAGCATGTGGGGCTTGAGATAGCGTTTCAGCACTTTACGGTATTCAGCTTTATCCTCTGTGGCGGCAAGGGCGTTGACGATATCCACAGCGGGTGAGAACAGCACATTGAAGCCGTGTTCACAGGCCTGACGGCCAAGGGCGGACACGATATGTGTCTTACCGAGCCCGACGGTGCCGATGAACACGGCGTTGGCTTTCTCTCTGAGAAAATTCAGGGTGAACAGGTGTCTGACCTGATCACGGTTGATTTGCTCAGGCCATTCCCAGTCGAAGGTCTCGATAGTGCGGTCCATCGGCAGCGCGGCTGCGCGCAGACGTCGTTCCACGGCACGGGCCTGTCGCGCCTCGGTTTCTCCAGCCACAAGGCGGCAGAGCAGCTCGCGGGGGGAAAGATTCTTTCGGCCTGCTTCCGCGAGTTCGTGGTCACAGTTCTCCAGCATCCAGGGCAGCTTGAGCTGTTTCAGTGCAGTCTTCAGGGGGTCTTGATTCGGTGTAACAGTCATTAATCGTCCTCCTTCGGGTTTGGCGGTTTATCATACACAGACAGGTCAGCATCGGGCAGATCGAGATCGAGCAGGTCGCTGCGCCGGGTCACGTGAAGCGGTCCGGCTTCAGGCAGTCCCCTGCTGCGGGCGTCAAGGATGTTGTGGACATACTCGCTGGAGAAGGCGTTGTGCCCGAGGCCATCCGCGAGCACCCGTGCGAGTTCATCGCGTCCGTGGACTTCGGCCAGGGCGTTGATGCGGTTGACGTGGCTGCGCCAGTCGGGTCGCTTTTCCTGCAGTCCTTTCAAGTAGGCTTCCGCGGCGGAACCCAGTGTGAGGAAGTGTTCCAGGCGACGTTTGTCTCGGGCGTGGCGGGTTCGCAGTATGAGATCGCGTTCGTGGTCGGGATCAAGTACGTTCTGATGACGTCCGCAGCTCCTGGCATGGTCGGCGATCAGCTCACCGGCAGGCGTGCGTATCACGACGCGGTCGGCATAACGCTGCAGCACCAGACGCTGCGAGGCATACTGAGAAGGCACGCTGTAGCGGTTCGTATCTACGGTGATCCGGAAACGGCTGTTGGCGACAACAGATCTCCTCACCGCACATTCGTATGCCCCGGCAGGCAGAGAGCCGAGCGCCTCTTTTTCAACCTCGTTAAAAAGCTCGACGGGACGCCGCCTGGTGGTGCCGTGCACACGCACGTTGGCCACTGTATCCAGCCAGTGGGCCAGAGCGGGGGCCATGGCTACTGGCAGCGCCGGCTCCCGGCCGGCCAGGAACGAACTTTTAATGTAGCCCACGGCATTCTCAACGCGTCCTTTTTCGTTGGGCCGTGCAGGGTTGCAGGCCACGGGAGTGAAGCCGTAATGAGCAGCGAAGTCCAGATAGACCGGGTTGAAAACCGCACTTTCCCCGCCCTGAGCCGGTTTCAACACCGCCGTTTTGCAGTTGTCGACCATAACTTTGCGGGGCACCCCGCCGAAAGCGTTCAACGCATTACGGTGAGCAGTCAGCCAGTACTCCATCGCTTCGCCGGGGAAGATTTCTGCGTACATCATGCGGCTGTGGCACAGCACCATGGCGAAGAACGAAAGGCGGCGCCGTCCACCCGGTACGTCCACGCCCTTCCACACTCCCCAGTCCACCTGAGCGCACTCGCCGGGCGGGAAGGAAAGACTGAAGTAGGCCTGCTTCAACTGCGGCCGCAGTTCGGCAACACAGTTCTTGACCACTGTGTAACCGCCTTCATAGCCGCGCTGCTGAAGCATGTGATAAAGCCGCGCAGCGGTCAGTTCAGGATACTGCTGCAGCTTGGCCATAAGCCAGCCGCGGTATGGATCGATGAGACTGCCACGCTGTTGCCGTTTCTGCCGCTGGGGGCGGGGATGTTTGAGCGCTTCACGCACTGTACGTCGATGCACATTGAGACGTCGGGCGATGGCGCGAATGCTCAAGCCCTCGTCTTTGAGCGTATGAATTTCATGCCAGCGTTCCGGGTTCATTGTGCACCTCCTTTCAAGTCCAGCACCTGCCAGACCGGATACTCATAGGCAACCAGATCGGCGGCCTCCAGTTCGGCACGGGCCTGACGTACGCGGTCTGTCTCCATGCCCAGGCGTGCAGCAAGAGAGCGTTCGCTCCACCATGAGAGTCCTTCGGCATCAGCCACTGTCACCAGAAACAGATACAGCGCCAGCGCCCTGTGTGAACAGTGTTCCACATAGTGCTCACGCACCAGGCGGTGGTCCACCCAGCCGAAGCCGCGCGGTACCCGGCGCACCCTGTCTCTGCATACCGGTTCCTTGTCTTTGCATGTCATCATTGCTCGTACCTCCTTTAAATGTGTTTTGTTCTGCTGCCGGTATACGCTCCGGACAGCTTCTTAATCGGTACTTTCACGCAAAGATCATCAAAAACCAGCGAATGTCGAGTAACCCCCTGGAACTCGCTTATTCTCAACAGGTTATAGCTTTACGGATGTCGAGTAACACTGCAGCCCACCCTGAAAACGGATGTCGAGTAACAGAATAAAAAGGGATCTAAGGTGTATACGTTTCTGCGGTTTTCGAAGACGCCACACGCCGGCCCCGGTCTGCGTAGCGATGCATTGAGCTGTGAAGGTGCTCCGGATCGGTGCTGTCGATAACCTGCGACAACAGGCCTGTGACAACATGGGACAGGAATACCGTATCCGGCACATCTGCGGCAGGATCGGGCTTCCTATGCGTTGACCGACGCCGACGATTCGCTTCTGCACAGCGGGCGTTTTCGCTTTCACAGAACGCAGGATCGTCTCGACGTCGGCGGTTGTACCAGCGGCGCTGGCGGAAACGTTTACGTTCGGTGACGCACTCGATCCGTTTGCAGAACCTCTGGCGGGAAGCATTACGGCGGTCGGCGCGGAAAGGCTGACCGCAAAACCGGCAGCGCGGAAGTTTCTTCGACATGTCTGTAATATCCTTTCAGTTCAGGTTGTGCCCCATACTCAGCTCCGTATGACACAGCATAGAATAAGAAGGGGAAGAACATGTGAAGAAAACTGAAGAAAATATTTCTGCAAGGGAAGCTGGGAAGAAAATGTGCAAGTAGAACAAAAGAAAAAGCCCCGGTGCCGCTGTCGCGCCCCGGGGCCGAAGAAGATGCCGGTTATGGTACACTCAATTCCGACGGTTATGGGTCACTTCAGAGTTGGCGGTGGGAAACGGTCCATGTTTCAGCGTACACGAGCGATGCAGCGCCTCCGTCCCCCAGTCAGATATTGTCCGCATATTCACATGAACCGCAAAGACGCAAAGAGCGCGAAGGCAATCAACGCAAAAGGCAGAAATGCCT
>CAJXKU010000300.1 GCA_913055945.1 uncultured Lentisphaerota bacterium
GGAGCGCGGCCGCCTTTTTCCCCCCATATATGCGAACGCCGTCGCAGCCGGCGAAGAAGCCGGCGCGCTTCCTCAGGTCATGAAAGAACTCCAGCGTTTTCTGAACGACAGCAGAGAATTGCGATCCTACATCATATCCGCCTCTGTCTATCCGCTAATTGTGCTGACCGTGTGTCTGATTGTGCTTGGCGTTCTGCTGGGGGCCATTATTCCGCGTTTTGCCGCTGCTGTGAATAATGCGGGGCGAGAGTTAGGCGGTGCCACCAAAATGCTGCTCGGCGTATCCCATACGATCCAGGCTTATTGGTGGGTGCTTCCGGTCTTAGCTGGCCTGATTGTTCTCGCGGCGCATCAGGTGAAACAGCGGCAAGGCTGGCGCGAAGCGTGGGATAGACTTGTGTTGAAAATGCCGCTGCTGGGAAGGCTTGCCCAGTTGGCAAATGTCTCTCGACTCACCCGGACCATGTCGATACTGATGCAGAGCGGGGTCCATCTGCTGGATACTGTTTCCATTTCAGCCCGAATTGTCCAGAACACTGCTCTCCGGCATTCATTGGACGGCTTGGGTGCAGAACTCCGGCAGGGTGCGCGCCTGTCCCAGGCTTTAGGGCGCAGTCCGTATATGCCGTCGTTTCTACTGCGCATGATCGGAGTCGGCGAAGAAACAGGCGACGTTGCCGGTATGTTAGAGCGCATTGCGGAACGCTACGAAAAAGACCTCAGACGGCTGATAAGTCGCCTGTTAAGTATGTTTGAACCGCTGATTATTGTACTTTTAGGCCTTTTCGTGGGCGGCATAGTGTTGACGATGTTCCTTGCTCTATTGAATATGCAGGGTACGTTATAATAACAAGTCTCCATGAATGGAAAAGTCTTAAAGCAGCGGCTGTATAAAGTGTGAAGAAACGAGAAGAACCATCCTGAATTTTAGCCTCATTCCGGGGGGAAGGAGCGGAATGGGCGGTGAGTTAAATCGTGCGGAAGAACGCTGAGCGAAAAAGGAAGGGCAGGATTATGCAAAAACACAAACGCTGTAAGAAAAGTCATTTCACGCTGATCGAATTGATGATCGTTCTGGTGATCATTACGCTGCTTGGTGCTCTTGTTGCGCCGCCTCTGATAGGAGAACTGGAAGAGGCAAAGCATCAGACAGCGAAGACACAGATAAAATTGCTATCCAGTCGCGTGAAGGACTACTACCTGGACGTGGGCGAGTATCCGCCGAACCTGCGGGCACTTGTAAAGAATCCGGGCAACGAAAAGTGGGACGGCCCGTACCTGGACCCTCCCGAACTCCCCGATGACCCGTGGGACGAACCATATAAGTACGAGAAAGATGTGACGGTGGAAGGTACAAAGCTCGATTTTGATATTTATACATACGGTGCTGATCAATCGCCCGGAGGTGAAGACGAAAACCGGGATATCCACCGGATCTCAACCAAAGACTGAGGGGCTGCAGGATTGCGTTGACCAGAAATCAGGCACATCGCACGGTTTTGCTTATTCTGCTGCGAATTTCAGGATGAGGAAGAATAACTATGAAAAAGCGAGATTGGAGCAGTTTCACGCTTCTTGAACTGATAATTGTTCTTGTTCTTGCGGGATTAGTATTCTCCTTGGTTGTGCCCCGCGTTGGTCATCTGCCTCGGGAGATTGCCCGGGAACAGCTTTTTTCAAAGATCGAGCGTGCTTTCCGGTATGCGGGGACCCGCGCACGGGCAACAGGGCAGCGTGTTCGCGTTCGGGTTAACAAAGAACAGAACGCCATGACGTTACGCGGAAGCACAGAGGGAGAGCGGCAGCAATCCGCTGAGAACGCCGAAATGGATCATACAGAAAAAGCAGACCAGCCCCCCTCTTTCCTGCCGGATGTGAACACGATCAAGCTCCCGGACAAGGTCAAATGGCAGAAGACGCGCGAACAGGGCCTGGGCAAAGATCGGAAGACGCATTATACGTTTTTCCCGGGCGGTGAAGCTGCAGGGCCTTCTCTCCGTATCAAATTCCGCGGAGAAAACTACAATCTCCGCATAGATGAATTAACAGGTACCCCGGTCATCTCCAGGGTCGACCGCTTCTGAGCTCGTATGAGACTAACTGCGTTAAGCGATTGGTCGCGTCCCAAGTTGGAGACCTGGCCACGCGAGTTCATTTCCGTGGTTAAAGTTGAAGCATTTAGCCTCACTTTCAACCCTTTAATTATAGCATAATGCGTATCTTTATATTTCGCAAACTCGCTGAATAGAAAAATTCCTCTTCAGTGAAATTTCGGCGAGTTCCGTAGTGACTCCAACCTGGGTGAAGCCTTTGCCATCTTGCCCTCAAGTTCAGCTATTGGAGCTCTCATAAATATGTTGTTCGGTATTAATTTCTGCTGTTTAAGTGTCTTTGCTACGACGGAGTTACCCACAAGGCGGCTTGACTCCGACGAGTTGAAAACCCATTCTCGTCGGAGCCGCCTTGTTGATAACTCCTCGCCTGTTCTACCACAGGCGGCTGGGTATTCGTTGAGTTATCACTCATTTTTCTGTATCCGCCGGATTGTTTGCGCGTTCACTTCAGGTGCTGCGGGAGTCCAGCCATTATAATAGTGAGCAAGGCGTAACTTCATGGCATTCAGGGCGCCGGTGCGTGTCCACTTGCCAACCTTGATTCTGAGATTAACAGTTCTCATAACGCGCTCGGCAAGACTCGTGGACTTGCCGTGCAGGCGTCTCTCAAGAGAAGTAAACATATCCGGGCGGGCGTTGTGCAGATAAGACGCACATGCCTGGTAGCCCCGTTCCCTGCAGAAAGCTATCAAGTTGTCGAGTCGTAGTCTCTTTTGGTCTACAACCGCCTGTATCTCATCGTCCGCCAGATACGGCCTGGTGGCGGAAATATCAAAGATCCGTCCCATGATGTATTTCCAGTCTTCAGATTTCCTTTCCACCCCATCTTCCCACAAACAATGCTTCAACTGGTGGGGAATATGCCACAGGCAACGCTGCAGAAATACGTTCACATTCTTCAAAGGCTTCAGAATATTTGTATCCCCGTCAGTAATGATCAGAAACTGTTTAAATGTGCGGAGGCTTTGAAGCAATGGGCGGAAAAGCTTGTCCCAGCCGCCGTTATATTGACCGATGTCCAGGCCGGCGATCCGCACACCACCGCCGACTTTTTTCTGTACGAATACTTTCAGTTCGCGTCCCCGTTTGCGTATGCCTTGGGTCGGTATGCCCGTACCGTCTGCCTCACCGGCAGGCAGTTCATCCGGATCCAGTCCCAGCTTAATTTGTGCGCCGATTTTCTGAACACAACGCCATACCTTCATTCTGTTTTGTTTCAGTCCGAACATTGCCAGAATTTCCTCCGAGACCCGAAAGCTGCAAAGAACTCCCAATTTACCGAGCATTTTTTCGGTGATTGTGCTCATTCTCTGATACTTTTCTATTCCCAGTAAGGCTCTGGTGATAAACATCTTTCTGTCGCATCTTATACAGCGAACCTGCATTTGCGGCACCCTGATGTCATCGAAAATAGTGGAAATTTTCGTAAGTTTCGCGTTGCGCGTCTTCCAGCCAAATTCAGTTGAATTGCCGCAGGAACAGGCAAAAGGCTTGCTTTTCATGTGCATGTACCTTTCCGCAAAGGTGTGCATCACAGACGTCACAAAATCGGCAAACAATCTTACCGCCAACTGCTTGAACACAGCAGTTAGGTGATCTATATTGCAACTATCGATCTCGACGCTATAATTAAAGTTAATTTTCAGTTCCACAAGGGTTCCTCTTTTAAGTTGGGTTCTTTTTTATTTCTTAAAATGAACCCTTGTGGCCTATTTTCTACTCAGGTCTCCCGTTTGTGACGCGACCAAGCGATTCGTTACAGTCAACCCCCCGATTAGTCTCTTGTCCGGGGTGTCAGGACTTTGGCCGGCGGTCAGGCTCGTATGAGACTCGGTGCAGCGACTGCATGAAGCCAAACCATACTAAAGTATGAACTCCGACGGGCCAAAACCGCGCGATCGACTCGTAGGAGA
>CAJXKU010000301.1 GCA_913055945.1 uncultured Lentisphaerota bacterium
CCCACGGGACAAGTATGCATGTATGAATTGCGTCCGGAAGGACACAACACATTCGGAGAATGACGTTAACTTTCAACTGGAAGGCGCAGCTTCGAGTGGGAAGAATAATTCGGTGTAGGTAAACAAACAGGAGAACGTTTATGGATCCCAGTCACTCTTTTAAGCCACAGTTTGCAGGCACCTCTGAACACGTTCTATCTCCCGCGGGAAGCAGACTCAGCAGCTGTATTGCTCTGATTTTGCTATTGGCAATGGCAGTTGCGATGGTGCCGCCTGCGGGTGCGCAGCAGAATAACCAAGCCCCCGCGCAGGAGAAACCTGTTCAGGCGGGATCCGTTTCTGTGAACCCCAGCAACCTTCGTGTGTACTGGAAACATGAAGGAGAACAGATATTTGTAGGGCGGCTGGATTTTATCCTATTCGGAAAAAACGGTCTGATTTTCGCCACGGAAGGGCCGAAATCTTTGACACGCCGGGAAAATGGATCGGTTCAGGGCGAGCACACGCTCAAAGGCCGTGATGCCGACAGGACGACATTGCGCATTGAAGTAGCGCCTCTTGCCGACAATGACGGAGTGGCCGTCCGCTATCGGATTAAGATGAAAAAGCCGCCCGAAAAGATTGGTAAGGCCCGCTGGAGATTTATGCATCCCAAAAATCCGCGATGGGGGCCGGAGAGCTGGCTGCATCAAACAAAACAGGGGCGGGTTAAAGTTGATTACGGACCGATTCTTGTCGATCTGACCCTGAAAACCGGACAGTTCGGCTGGGTAAACAATGGTAAAGCGCACATGTCGCGTATGAACGCGAACTCGTCAGCACGCAGCTACAAGGATAAGCGGATGCGCATGCAAATCCGGGTGGAGCAACGCAATAAGAAGAAGCTTCTGAAAAAAGCTGATTCCTGGATCGCGGATAAATTCGGCGAATTTGAGACCTATCTGCAGGGCTGGCTGCGGCGGGATTTCGGTGCTCAAAAAGATCGAGTGAAGGAGCATGTCCGACAACTTCAGTCGGAGTTTCAGGAATTCCGGAGTAATTACACGGCATTTGTTAAGAAGGCGCAGAATGATGAATATTCCGTACCGTTCAGTCTATGGAAACAGATTCAAGAGAAACGCGGGAACTTTGATGCTCTTTTGAAGCGGCGACGGGGATTGGCGGACAAATTTCAGAAGGCCCTGTATGATTCGGCGAGGCGGTTTAACGACACGATGGAATTCGCGGTGGGCCTTGCCGTCCACGCCCATCCCAAAAAGCGTCTCGACAAATGGTCGCTGTTCAACATGAACTTCTTCCGCTTGAGCGGAAAGGCGTGGGGCTTTCATGCAAACACTGAAGAGCGTATTGCGGCGGCGCAAAAAGGACTCAAAACAGTGGAATCGCTTGACATGAAAGTTGTTCAGGGCGTGGGAGCCGGACTTCCGATGCTTCGTCCCGCCCGCGTTCGATTCACTCACAACTACATCCCGGGTATGCCGAAGAGTTTCATGAAGCCGAACCGCAATTCGGCGGAATTCAGAGACAGGATGGCTGAGGATGCGCGCAGGTGGATTCGGGCGACGCGAAAATTTGACTGTATCGTGTCCTACAAAATGGGGAATGAACCGTTCTGGGCGGCAGGCGATCGAATGCCCGTGTGGGGCTACAATCCGTCCACGATAGGTTGCTCTGCGGAAACGTTTCAACAACAAGTGAAGGCGAAATACGGAAGTTTCCAGAACTGGGCCAATACCTGCAAAAAAGCCATCCGGAACAGCCGATGGCAACGGAAAACCCGGACGAAAAAGTTATTTGAAAAAACTTTCCAGTGGAAAAGCTTTGACGATATGGTTATCCCCGAGGATAAAGTGAGGGGGCTTACCTTTGTTGATTACCTCAAAGACAAATATGACTCCCTTGCGGCGCTGAACAGGGCCTGGTTCGGATCTGCTGATTCCGAGCGCGCTTTTGCGTCGTGGTCGAAGGTCTTTCCGCCGCGACCGGCCGGATCCGGTGAACCGAAAACGCAGAGTATAGGGATGCCGAAATACGACCTTAAAAAAGGTGCAAAAGTGGGCGAAAGCAATCCGCTGCCCACGCGTCCACAGGATATCCCCGCCTGGACGGACTGGACGAAGTTCTGGGCCCTGTCAACCAATGATATGCTGGTGGATATGGCCCGCAGGTCCAAAAAGGCTTATCCGGAAGCGGACGTATCGACGAACCCTATCACCGGTCACTACCTGAATGGATTTCATGCGGCATCCGTCAATACCGCCACCAATCCCTGGTTGACGGCGAAGAATCTTGACAGCCTGCATATTGATTTCTACTCCGTAGGTTACCTGCAGGCGTATCTACGTTCGCTGGCCGGCACGGCCCACGGCCGTCCGTTTTACATTTCCGAGGCCGGAGGAAGCGGCACACCGAAGAAGGCACAGTATATGTCGATGTATTCCTGGGCGTACGGAGCGGACGGCATTACGTTCTGGAGGCGCGACCATCACATAACGCCAAACGTTGCTCTCGGCATAGCCAAAGCGATGGATGCCCTCAATGATCCGCAGCTTCAGTCTTCATCCGAACCGGTCACGGATGGCGTTGCTCTGATGTTTTCGCTGGACTCTCTTTACCTGATGAATGCCATGGATTCGCCATGGCCCTATCTGGCGCCATGGCAGGGGGGTGCACAAATGCTGACTCGCCTGCAGGTACTGTACGACATGTACAGCGACCACCGCCTGGCGGAGAAGGTGCCGGAGCATGTGAACGTGATATTTGCGCCCGGCGCAAAAGCCGTGTCGGATCAGACCTTCTCTAACCTCCGGCAATTCGTTTCTGACGGCGGTACACTCGTGGTGGACAACCTGTTCGCTGTCTACGACCAATACGGCAATCGCAGGTCCAACGAAGAGCGGAAACGTCTTTTGGCCCAAAGTAACGTGACGAAATTGGCGGAGAAAAAATTACGGAAATGGCGTCGCTCGCTGGGCAAAAACGACCATAACCCCATGAGCTGGGCAAGCCCCATTCCCCCTTGGGGGGAAAAGCTTGATTCTGTCATCCGCGATGAGGCGCCCCGTACCGTACGCTGTAGAAAAGACGACGGCAGTTTGGCGGTGGTCGCTCCCGGGGCGCGTCAAGTGTCCGATGAACTTCTTTTCGTGTTTATTGATCCATGGGCCGAAGATGTTGACGTAAGCGTCAGAGGAGAATTTGACACCGCCCGCGACTTATTCAACTCCGCCGAGGTATCTTTGAAACAGGGAAAGAATGGCAGATGCCGGGTACACGTGGAAGAAGGGCCGGCCATCATTCGGTTTTCACAAAACAAGTGAACGTAAAGGTCCGTCTCGGATTTACGACAATATGAAAGGAACATCTCTATGTTATCGAACGTTTTATTTCAGCCCGATGAGCGAAAGTCTAATCACTTTACTGCGCCTAACGCAATCGTCAAGCGAGTCAGGTATACGTGGAAGAATCGGGCATCTCTGTTCTGTACCGCAACCCTTCTTATTGTTGGTTCTGCAGCAGTAGCGGAAGATCTGACCGTTATAACGCCCGCAGTCCATCAAGACCGTGTAATGAAGGACATGGTGAAGGCGTTTGAGTCCTCCTCCGAGAACGCCACGGTTAAGTTGAATGCTCCTCGCTGGGGCGCAATGCGATGGTCCAATTACACCGGTCAGGCGGCTGAAGACAACGTCCTGGTGTTTACATCGCGTGAAGATTGGACGTATCGAGCCACGGAGGAAAACAAAAAACAACTCAAATTCGTTCCGTTTACCAGACAGGTCGTTCACCGCGTAGGCGAAGAAGTGGGGAGCGTGGTGTATGGTCTGTTGATTCGGAAAGAAGACCCACCCCCCGTGGGACAAAAGTTCGTGGCGTTTGTGCAGAGTGGCGATGGTCAAACGATTCTGGAAGAACCGGATCCGTATCATTACGCGCCGCTCGATCGGGATGTCGTGAAGTTTGACCCGCCAGACTGGTTTAGCTCTGTCGATCCGGGTAACAAGCCGCGCACCGACAGAATGTGG
>CAJXKU010000302.1 GCA_913055945.1 uncultured Lentisphaerota bacterium
AAGGGGTTTCTGTCTGAGCATGTATCGAGGTGGCGCTTCCCCAGGGTTGACCGAAAATATCAGCGGCTTGATCAAGGCTTGTGAAGAGCATGTTGCTGTCGTATTTGTAAACGCCGAGGTTAAACGTCCCCGCCACTTCCAGTTCGGCCGGCAGATAGACTTCGTCGGTTTCTTTCGCGTCTATGGTGCCGTCGTCACGCCATTGGAACTGCTGCGTAAGTTCAGCAGGGGAGTGGATCAGCAGTTGATCCCCCTTATGCAGCCCGAGCTCGCGCGCAAGGTCATCGCCGAGGAGCACTTCACCTTCCTCCAGGTTTTCCCGAGGCGGCGTTGTCCTGCTGAGCACATCCGTAACCTCTTTCTCCATGTCCGGCACGATCCCCTTCAGGTATTTCGAGGAAATATTTTTTTCGACTTGTACAAGTACTGGACCTTCAATAATAGGAGCAGCGTCAAGGCCCAGCTTTCGGAGTTTTTCTATTTTGTTCATAGGATCGCGGAAAAACTTCTGCTCGCCGATCTGAGTCGTTGTGCTGTAACCGGGGAACACTTGCAGATGAGCCTGTATATTGAGGATCCGCTTCTTTATATCCCGGTCGAATCCGCTCATAACGGCAATGACGATAACCAGTACGGCCACGCCGAGAAGGGGGCCCAGCACCGAGAGCAATGTGATCACCGACAGGAAAGACTTCTTCGGTCGGAGGTATTTCAGGGCGAGTAGAAATTCAGCCGGTAGCTGCATATCGGGGCACCATAAGGTTTGGAAAGGTTCATTTTCTTTTTTGTAAGCTGCTGAACGGCAGTGCAGGCAGTGAGAGAATCGCGGCGACACCTCCGGACAGTAACGCGTACACACAAATGTCAGGCCATCCTGTCCACTGTTCGTGAAAAATCTGGTACACGACGAACGTACATGCGCCGCCGCACAGTACGAGAATGAGGACATTCGCGGCCCAGCGTACCATTCCGAACGCCACGAACATCCCGATGATAGCCAGGATGACACCAACTATACATTGAAGAAGCATTTCCGGGTCCTTTTTCTACGATTGGTTTTCCTGCGCTGAAGCGGAAGGTTCCGGTTCCGGAACAGCCAGGACAAGTTTGTTGGTAAGTTGGTCCGTGGTGATGCCTTCCGAGTCTGCGGCAAAATTTGTGAACATGCGGTGGCGCAGCACGGGCAGGGCGATGTCACGCACATCTGCGCACCCTACGTTGACGCGTCCATGCAGCACGGCTTTTGCCTTTGCGCCGAGTACAAGAAATTGTGCTGCGCGGGGACCTGCTCCACAGGAAATATAACTCTTGATAAAGGCCGGCGCATGTTCATCGCCCGGACGGGTTGCCCTGGCGAGGCGAGTGGCATACTTGACGACGTGGGGACTTACGGGCAATTGCCGTACCTCTTTCTGGAGCCGAAGCAGGTCATCAGCGGTCAAGATCCTCTGCAATTGAACATCCTGTTGGGATGTGGTAGCCTGAACGATGGCTTCTTCTTCGCCTTCCTGCGGGTAGTCCACGATCACATTGAACATAAAGCGGTCCAGTTGAGCTTCAGGCAGCGGATAGGTGCCTTCCTGTTCAAGCGGGTTCTGGGTAGCGAGCACGAAAAACGGCAGCGGCAGATCAAATTCGTGGTTGGCGACAGTGACGCGCTTCTCCTGCATGCTTTCCAGCAATGCGGACTGCGTCTTCGGCGGGGATCGGTTGATTTCGTCGCCCAGGAGCATGTTGGTGAAAATGGGGCCTTTTATGAACCGGAAAGATTTCTGGCCGGTTTTTTCATCGACATCCAGAATATCCGTGCCCAGGATATCAGACGGCATCAGGTCGGGGGTAAACTGCACGCGTTGAAACTGGAGCTGGAGGATTTGGGCGAGCGTGCGAACCATCAGCGTTTTGGCCAGCCCCGGAAGACCGATCATCAGGCAATGACCGTTGGAGGCTATGGCGATCAGAAGCTGTTCGAGGACTTTACGCTGTCCTATGATTGCGCGGCTGAATTCCTGCTCGATGCGCTGATAGATATCCGACATCTCTTCGATGTGTTCGATGGTTTCCCCATTACTTTCGGAGGCGGGCGCTGCGGGACTTGTTCCAGTGGAGGCGGCGGGGGGATGGGGTTCTTCGGCAGGCGCCGAAGGGGCATGTTGCTGCGATGGACCTGGTTCTGCTGATGCTGATGCTGATGCTGCTGTTGATGATGATGACGAGGAGGAGGAAGACTCGTCAGTCGTGAACTCGACATGGACGTCGCCGATTTTCAGCTCGGCGTCGTGGCCAAGAATTGTCTCCTCGTAGGGTGTGCCGTCGACTTTAATTCCGTTGCGGCTGCCCAGGTCACGGATTCGCCAGCCGTTGTCTTCCGTTCTTTCTATTACGGCGTGATGTCGTGAGATGCTGTCGTCTTTGATCTGTATCTCGCAATCGGATTTCCGGCCGATGGTAAAGCTGCCCGAGTCGAGACTGTATCTAGCAGGAGCACCATCCTGGTATAAAATGTTCAGTTCAGCCATAAGCCGTTGTCCTTACCGCGAATCTTAATTGAATATTCGGCCTCTGGGCAGCCACCACTCTGATCACCCCGTTCAGTTGTTGCTTATTGCACGGAAACTGAATGGCTCGTACAGTAAACAGTCTAACCTAACCGTCAACTACGGGTTTTGCAAAAGCTGGGAGATTCGAAGCGGGCCGATCTCTTTTGCGCTGTTGACGATCCGGATGCCGGACAGGGCATCCGTGTACTTGTGCTTGAAAAAGTCGTCGCTGTCAATAGCAGCGCGGTAAAGTTGTTGCCGCACCGTGACCTGCCAGCCTTTTTCTTCTTTCATGGCGCGTTTGAGCCATACGACATCGATGCTGTGGATCACGCCCTCCACGGGTGAGCCTCCGCCGGTAAGTGCACCACTGGGGCGCATCTGTTGCGCAAAAGAGGCGGCCTCTTTGCCTTTTAACGCGCCCCGTTCAAACTTTTTCTCTTCAAAAAAGGCCTGCCAGGCGATTCTTCCGTCATCCTGGCGCCCCAGAGAGGCCGCTATTTCGTCAAGCGTCTGATCGGAGGCCGGCTCCGCGTCACTCCCGGCCAGAAGGTTTATGCCCTCGAGCAGAACCATTTCCCGGGGTTGGACCACCAGCAGGTCGTAGTAATCCGGCGGCAGATGAGGAAACAGCGCCACTCTTCCGTTTTCCTGAACGCGAGCCTTGAACGGCTTATAATAGGCCCGTTCCTGATCAAGCGTTCCCCGCTGCTTACGCAATGGTTTACGATAACGTCGTCCGTAAGCGATAACCACTCGTTTCTCGGGCTCAGCAAAACGGATGGTAAGCGAGCCCTCGAACTTTGTCAGACGGGTGAAGTCCGCGTGGAGATACTTTCCCCCACCTTCGGCGCTGGTTTGGGCATGCAGCGCAAAGCTGAAAAAGCAGGAAACGAGCACGAAGAATTTTGTCCAAAAGCGTCGGTTTTCGATACGGAGGTACATGTTGCGTATCTTTATGCTGAATGCTGAGCCAATTCTGCGGCGGCGCGGATGAAATCAACGAAAAGCGGATGAGGAGCCAATGGCCGGGACGTAAATTCGGGGTGGAATTGGCATCCCAGGTACCATGGATGGTCCTGGAGCTCGACAATTTCAACCAAGTCGTTATCGGGGCATACGCCCGCGATGCGTAAGCCGGATTCGGTCAGCGTAGAGGTCATTTCGTTATTAAATTCATATCTGTGCCGATGACGCTCTGAGATTTTTTCTGTGCCATAAGCCGCCAGGGCGTGGGTGTCGGCGTACAGCTCGCACGAGTAGGCCCCCAGACGCATTGTGCCGCCGCGTTCAGATACGTCGGCTTGAGATTCCATCAGAGAGATCACCGGCGATTGGGTATCCGGCGCGAATTCGGAGCTGCTTGCCTCCGTCAAACCGCAGACATTACGGGCGAACTCGATGACACCGCACTGCATGCCTAAGCAGATACCGAAGAAAG
>CAJXKU010000303.1 GCA_913055945.1 uncultured Lentisphaerota bacterium
TAGAGAATGTAAGTGTGGTACATAGCGTAACGTTTACTCGGTAAAAATGGTCGGGGCGGCCGGATTTGAACCAGCGACCTACTGCTCCCAAAGCAGTTGCGCTAGCCAGACTGCGCTACGCCCCGACGCTGTATTCTTTTTTACCCATCGCAGGGGTCGGCGTGCTTAGTGCTGCTGGAGTGTGCTGCCAAAGTCCCGATACTTTCTTGCGAAAGATCGGGACGCTAGCCAGACTGCGCTACGCATCGACGTTCTGTTTTATGCATCGGGCAGGCTCTCGATCTGTCGTTGCAAAAAGCAGCATACGGAAAACGCTTCCTGCCTGTGTTCGAAAAAGGTATCGGCGTTAGAGTGTATGTGCTCCCTATTCAACAATCAGTACCTTACTGCGACTGGCAGCGGATTGCAATCGGTTGCGCAACGGAATCAAAGTATTTCCGGCGTTCATCGTGCCGGCCCGGCATATTTTGAAACCGGCAGTACGAACATGCTGCCGACGCCTTCTTCTTCGAAATCGATATCCGCTTCTTTCAGCTCTTCGAGTAGGTCGTCCACGACTTTTTCTTCGGAAATGGAGGCGGCGATGAGTTTTGCGTATGTGCCGCCCCCGCTCAAGTCTGCACTGAATCCGGCGAATATGGGAAGGGCGTGCGCCATTGTTTCGCGAGCGGACCGACAATCGCTTACCACCGCATCAAATACGCCGGCTGAGGCCATGGCCAGCAGGAGGTCTTCTTCGTACTCTTCGCGTTGAAGGTGGATAATTAGATAAAGCATGTTCATGAATCTCCTTTGCTTGGGGCTACTTGACCTTCACCGGTTTTCAACAAGGCAAATCGTAGAAAAGGCGGCCCCAGTACCTGTACAAGTAACGTGGTTACTGTAATGATCGAGATCACCGTATGCCCGAGTTCTGCCTTTTCTCCTCCCATTTGTGAGAGCCGGGTGTTGACTGATATGGCGAGACCTATCGCAACACCGGCCTGCGAAAGCAGGCCCAGTCCCACGTATTTTTTGACGTAACGCTGGGCTTTGCCCAGGCTCCCGCCGACGTAACACCCCGCCATCTTGCCGCCTGTGCGAAGGAGTACGTAAACGATTGCCACCGGGCCGATAGCAACGAGCATTTCCGATGTTATGTCAATTCTGGCCCCGACCAGAACGAAGAACAGAATGAACAGAGGCGGCGAAAAACCGTCCAGTGCAGCTTTGGCGCGTCGCCCGTACAAGGGCTTCCAGTTCTGTAGTGTAGCTCCAAGTACCATGTTTGCCAGTATTAAGGACATTGCGTCGGTCACATGGGCGATACCGCAGCAGAGCAGGATGGCGCCGAGGGTGAGTCCAAGACTCTCACCGGAACTGCGCACGGTGCGCAACCCCTGGGCCAGGATAGCGCCGATAGCAGCGCCCACCGCGACGGAAACCCCTATTTCCTCAAGTGGACCGATGAGCGTTTCACTGAAGGAAAATGCGTGGGAAGGTTCGAGCAAGACGATGGCAAAGGGGAGGGCAAAACCGAAGATAACGAGCGAAATTGCGTCATCGAGGCCAACGATGGCGTAAAGAGTTGTCGTCAGAGGCCCTTTTGCTTTGTATTCCTGCAACACATCCACAGTCCCGGCAGGGGCAGTGGCAGAAGAAAGAGCTCCCAGGATAATTGCAAGTGGCCAGTTTTGGGTGAATAAGTATACGCCGCCCATGACCACAAAAAAGGCGCCTAAGGCTTCAAGGATAACAATAAAGGCAATGGGGCGTCCCAATTGTTTTAAAGATGAGTAGCGCAGCTCGCCGCCGATCGTAAAGCCGATAACTGCTAGGGCGAGTTTACTCACAAGATCGAAATTACTGGCGTCCTGGACGAGGTTCAGCACCGTGGGCCCCAGGATAACCCCCAGTGCGACGTAGCCAACCACCTGCGGGGTTTTTATCTGGTTCGCGCCTTTGGCGGCATAAACGCCGATAACAACGGCGAGGGCGAGTGTCAAGAGGATACTTTCCCTCAGGGGGTTAAGTAGCTGAAGGGCGCTCTCCATCAGACAGTTACCTGTTGGCTTGATCAGCTTTATTCAGGAGGTCACACACTTCCTGGGCGTTGTCGGCATTGGTGATGGCCTTGCGGTTTTTCCGGTTCTTCAGGAAGAGCGTGAGGTGGGCAAGAATCTTGAGATACTCGTCCTGAGCGCCGCTCGGACCCGCTATGAGGGCAATAATGTTGACGGGCTTACCGTCGAGCGCGTCGAATTCAATCCCTTTGGTTGAAACGCCTACTGCGAGCACAAATTCACTTACTTCGTCAATCTTGGCATGGGGGACAGCGATGCCCAGGCCAATACCTGTACTTAATGTCTTTTCGCGCTCAAAAATGGCTTCGCGTAACGCCTCTACGTCCTGAATAGCATCGCAAGGACCTAATGTATCCACGAGCTTGTTCAGCGCTTCATTTTTCGCGATCCCGTTGAATAACAGGACTCGGGATGGATCGAGCTGGGACGCCACTTCCATTGTGTCGTTCTGCTCCTTTTAATTGGTTATCGTTGGCGGCGAATACCTCAATGCACTCAGGAGTCTTGTAAAGAGGACTCGACAGTCACGCAAAGACGTTGTATGCTTATTCTTCTCGGAACACATGAATATACATGAATTGTCGGTTCTTGTCTATGATCCATAAATACGCCGCAGAAAAGCCGGGAACCATGTTAGCATTTTGCTGTACAATGCGTTATTCGATTACAACACGCTGTGGGAAGCTTTTTCGTAGAATAAACAGAAACACGATGAGGAAATGATGTACAACCCGTTACGCCAACTGAAAAGTCGTCCCTGGTTGCACGCTTTATTAGGCGTGGGCGTGGTATTGCTGCTGGCTGTTGTCACGTGGAGCCGGTTGAGTCATACCACGTACCCCTCTTCTGTCTCTCAGGGAAACAGTTCACGGGATCGTTACCACCGAAGGTTTGCTGTTTTCGGTACGGTGGGGGATGTTACGCTGTGGGGGCAGGAACAAAGGATACAGAAAGCCGGTGAAGCGATAATGACCCGGTTGCGGGCGTTGCACAACCGGATAAACCTGTTTGATTCGGACAGTGAGTTGAGCCGGTTGAACCGGAAAGCTTCCCGGGGCGGATTCCGTTGCAGCGATCGAATGTGGCAGCTTCTGCAGGTTGCGAAGCGGGCATACGAGGAGACAGACGGAGCCGTTGATGTCACCGTGGGGCCGCTGATGGAGCTTTGGGGGTTCCACGAGGAGCAGGAGGAAATACCTGAAGAGGATAAGATCCATCAAGTGTTAAAAGCTGTCGGATTTGCTCAAGTCGAATTGGATTCGGACGGACAGCGGGTGAAATTTCAGAATTCAGATACGTATGTGGATTTCGGCGGATTGGCTAAAGGTTATGCTTTGGATGTGGCGGTGAAGATTGCTCGTAAAAAGGGGATTCAGAGAGGGCTTATTAATCTGGGCGGGAACATTGCGTGTCTCAGCAAACCGCCGCCGGGGCAGTGCGCCTACAGGATCGGGATACGGGACCCTGTTCATCCGGATCAGCTTTTGATGAAAATCCATGTAACGGACTGTTTTATAAGTTCCAGCGGGAATTACGAAAAGTCCCGGAAAATAGGGGGTAGGCGCATCGGTCACATCGTGGACCCGCGCACCGGTGAGCCGGTCCAGGATATTGCCGGGACGACGGTTGTGGCGAATAAGGGGATCACGTCGGATATTTATTCTACGGCTGTTTTTATTGACGGCGAATCCCGGGCAAAGGAGTTTACGGAGAGGCACAAAAATCCCGCCGGCGTTTTATTGGTGAGACGGAAAAAGGGCGCGGAAGAATCAGTCGTTCAGAAAATCGAGTGGCAGTGGGCGGATCAAACTCAGTAGTCCTGAAAACACGCACCGGAAAACAGTGTAATGCGTATTATGCCTTGTTAGAAAAAATCGGGACCGATTTCCGTTTT
>CAJXKU010000304.1 GCA_913055945.1 uncultured Lentisphaerota bacterium
CGTGACGATTACAGCATGGATGCTTACGACATGCTGAATGCAATTCCTGAACGCAGTTTGACAGGCTGAACGCAGTTTGACAGGCTGAACGCAGTTCCAAAGCGCTACATAAAACGTGGCGCACGCCAAAAGACAGCCTTACGGCTGTCGTATCGGACCAAAACGTGGAGCAAGTATTTATCGCCACACCGCGGGTTGTTTCTTGTTCGGGGTGCCGGACCTTGGCTGGCGGGTGGGGTCAGGAGTAGTTCCGGTTTGTGATATAATGAATGGCTGAGTCTGAAGAGGATTTAAGGCAGACAGAGGAATAATCGTCGTATGGGCGATGATCGGCATACATCAGAAGAATTACAGAAGCAACTGAACGATATCGCCGGGAAGATTGTAACGGTGGACGTCACGGACATGCCTCTCCTGGTGGAGTTGTCCGAAACGTTCAAACAACTCAGCACGGACCTGGCGGGCAGCTACCCGCGCAGTTCTGTTGCGGCGGCCAATGCCGCCCAGATTCTGGAATGGGTGGTGCTCGAAGAGCGGGAAAACCCCCGGCAGGATATCTCCAACCTGGAACAGATGGTTACCGTGATGCAGCAAGTGGTCGAGCACGGGGGCGATGCTGAGGCGGGTTATGCGGAAGAGCTCGTGCCCGACGATGCGGCCGTCCCGGCAGCTTCTGCCGCGAGTGAAACGGCTTCCGATCAGTCCTCGGCGGAAGGCGGTGAGTCCGAAAAAGAAGTTCCGGATCAGGGCGGGGCAGGACAGGAAGACAGCGCCGCCGGGGCTACAGACGAAGCGCCTAAGCAACAGGAAACGGTCCCCCAGACGGAGGCAGATCCAGAACTCACGCAACCGGTCCCGGTTGCGGATCCGGATCTGGCAGGAGAATTTATCACGGAGTCCCGTGAACATTTCGATACCGCGGATGAAAGCTTAATGACGCTCGAGGAAAATCCTGCGGACGAGGAGGCAATCTCGGCGGTATTCCGGGCGTTCCATACCATTAAAGGCGCCGCCGGGATGCTCGAGCTTACCCCGATATCAAAACTCGCCCACAGAGCGGAGACCCTGCTGGGTGCGGTGCGCGACGGGAAGCAGGCATTCTCCGGCGAAGTCCCCGACGAGACCTTTGCGGCTCTGGACACACTGAAAGAGGAAATCCGGCAGGTTGAAGAAGCGCTCAGCAACGGTACAGATTATTCGCCGAATCCGCAGATCCCCGAGATCGTGGCACGATTGGATCGATTGCAGAGTGGCGAGGCTGAGCAAAAGCCTCAAGGGCAAGCTTCCTCGGCCGGAGAGTCCTCTGGACAGGAGGAAGATGCAGTCGCCCGTGAGTCAGGCGGGGACGGAACGCAGGCACAGGACTCGTCTGAAGCGGGCAGGGGACAGAAGAATGAAGCCGATGAAACGGCCGCAACTCAGGCCACAGGCTCCGCAGAAGCGGAAACAGCGGAATCAAAAGCCGATACAGGGGCGCAGCAGTCCGGCAGAAAAAAACAGCCCAAGTCCGGCGGTGACGGCGGCGGCACCGCTGTGAAGCAGACCATGAAGATCGACGCTGACAAGATCGACAATCTGGTCGATGCAATCGGTGAACTGGTGATTTCTGAATCCATCGTAACAGATCATCAGGCTCTGAGCAATGTGGATTCTGCCGATTTCAATCGTCATCTGAATCAGCTCTCCAAGATTACACGCAGCTTACAGGACATGGCCATGTCTATGCGGATGGTACCGGTTGAGGCTACCTTCAAGAAAATGTCGCGTCTGGTTCGGGATTTGGCGAAAAAAGCCGGCAAAGATGTCAAGTTGTCCATGAGCGGACAGGAGACGGAAATCGACAAAGCGATGATCGAGAAACTCGGCGATCCCATGGTTCATCTGGTCAGGAACGCTGTGGATCACGGGATTGAGCCTACGCCTGAAGACCGCGCGTCTGCCGGGAAGCCGCGGCAGGCCACGATCGCATTGCGTGCTTATCATGAAGGCGGGAGTATTCACATTCAGATCGCTGATGACGGACGAGGACTGGACCGGGAAGCGATCGCGCAGCGGGCTGTCGAACGGGGCGTGGTCTCGGACACGTCGGAAATGAGCGACGAAGAAGTCTTCAGTCTGATCTTTGAGCCGGGTTTTTCCACTGCGAAGCAGGTGACTGATGTTTCAGGCCGAGGCGTGGGTATGGACGTGGTGAAAAGCAATATCGAGAGCCTGCGGGGAAACGTGCGGATAGAGTCGGAGAAAGGCAAAGGCACCGCGTTTACGCTCGTGCTTCCCTTGACAATGGCGATCATTGACGGAATGCAGGCAAAGGTGGGGGATCATCGGTATATCATTCCGCTGCTTTCCATTATCCAGTCCTTCAAGCCGACGGAGGATATGATCCATACGATGCAGGGGAAGGGGGAAATGGTACCGTTCCGCGGGAATCTGGTGCCGCTTTGTCGGATGAGCCGTCTTTTCAACCTCGAAGGGGCCGTGGACAACCCCACCCAAGGAACAGCGGTCGTGGTCGAAGACGCCGGGCGGCAGGTGGCCGTGCTGGTCGATGAACTCCTGGGCCAGACGCAGACGGTGATCAAAAGTATGGGTAAAGCCATGGGGGAGCTGCCTGGTCTGACCGGTGCCACCATTCTGTCGGATGGAACGCCGGGCTTGATCATTGATGTGCACGGTATGGTCAATATGGCCAGTGGTCGGTCTCACCGCGAGACACAAAGCGCATGAGAAAGGATTTCCAGTCGGATTTACGCTTATGGTGCGCGACACCGTTCGGGATTCCGTTTCGAAGCAGCAGTGCCCCCGCTACCGCCTTGCGGTGGGCCAACGAGAACGACAACGTGAAACGCCAAGGAAGACATTTTTACCTTGGTAAAGACGGAGAATTTGATGGGCGATCAGGCTGAAGATAATAAAGAAATTGCTGTGTCAATTATTGGAGCCGGGGAAGGCGGAACGCGCTTTCTGGAGATCCTTGCGGAACTGGAAACGGTGAACGTGCAGTATATCGTGGACAAAGACGAGAATGCTCCCGGCATGCAGTTAGCACGCAAATACAGCATACCTGCGACCACGGATCTGGCAGAGGCGGTGGAAGACAAAAGTGTGGGCGTTATTATTGAAGCTACGGGCTCTGCAAGCATTCTTTCTCAAATTAAAGAAAAAGCTGCTGATGATGTAGAAATCATTGCCGGCAGTACTGCTCACCTGCTTTACACAATTATTGCTCAATACAACCAGAAAGCTCGGCAGGATTTGTTGCAGGAAGTGATAGATCAGTTGGGGGAAATCTACTCGGAGATTGAGGACAACTCCTCCAGCGTAAGCAAATTTCTGCGGGAGATTGAAGGGATTACCAGTAACTTGAATATGCTGGCCGTGAATGCTTCCATCGAAGCAGCGCGGGCCGGAAACGAAGGGGAGGGATTTTCAGTCGTAGCGCAGGAGGTTAAAAAATTGTCACAGAATTCCAGTGAGTTGGTTGGCAATATTAAAGAGGTGAACGAGAACATAGTAAATCTGAACAAAGACATTGCCGCGGCAACCGATAGACTGAAAAATAAGGAAGAATAACGTTACCCTAACCGTCAGAGCTCACCTTATGTTGCACGCAACATAACGCGCATTATTAAACGCGAATTCTCCTTAGGTATCCCTTGGTTCAAATAGGATTGAGCCGAAAGCTTGTTCGATGATCAGTATACTGATGCGAAGCATCCTTTGGAGTGCGGCGGCCTGACGCCGCTCTAATAGGCCGAAGTCTGGTTCGGCCTTTTGCATCGCAGAATAGTCGCCGCGCCAGGCCGCGGCGTACCAGAGTCCCGATTCTCTTTAGAGAGATCGGGACCACTCCAAAGATCGGCTTTCGCCGATCACCAAATGTACGACAGTCCCACCATACGAAGAGTGGTGGGGCTGTCTTTGGAGTGCGCTACGTTTTATGTAGCGCTTTGGGA
>CAJXKU010000305.1 GCA_913055945.1 uncultured Lentisphaerota bacterium
TTTATCTGGGCGGATTTCTTTATATGGCGGTCGGCAACGTGAATATCGCCGAATACCTCCTGATTCCGCACAACCCGGAAGGCGCAAGTTGGGCAGTACTTGTGTTTACGATGTGCGGAGCTCTGGGGGGATACTTATGGCATAATGCGGAACCAAGCAGTGTACTGATGGGGGACGCGGGATCACGCTTTCTGGGACTTTTGGTCGGAATCGCCGTTCTTGCGAGCGGGAACCCGTTCCTGTTGCTCGTAGTAGCGCCCGTGGTACTGATCAACGGCGGGACAGGCATGCTCAAGGTTGGCCTGCTTCGCGGATTGCGGCGTCTGGGGATGGATATCACCCCCGGGGAAGCGGAAATCGACCCGGGAAGCAGGAAAAGATTTTTTGCCAACAGCAAGCGTGTATTGGTGGATCTCCTGCACGGCATTCGCTTTCCTTTGCATGATCATTGCCGGAAACAGCTGGGATGGTCCAACGCGCAGGTGCTTATGCGTTTCATGCTCCTGCAGGCCTTTCTGGTTCCCGTACTGCTGGGCATCCTCGTAAAAGCGCGCTGAGCATCGTCTTTCCGGGGTCAGATGATCGAATGGGGAAACGAGTGCACAGGGGGGGATGATATAAGCTTTTCAACCTGGTGATTCTGCTTGGAATTGGTTCAAAATGCGCAGGATGTGCGTGTACGCGTAACTTTCCGGAGAGGCGCCGCGACAGGGAAACGTCGAACGACTGCTTTTATCAACTGTTCTTCTTCCCCATGTCAACCCCTGGGATAGGCGTTGAGCATGACGAACAGGTACCGTCCGATGCAATCCCGCGGGACACCCCGGAAAAACCGGATCGCTGGATCAGCTTCTCTCCGCACTGATGACACACAGTGTCCATCTCCGCGGAGGTGTTTCCCAAATACACGTACTGTATTCCGGCTTCATAGCCGATGTCCCTGAAGCGCTGTAAGGTATCAGTGGGGGTCGGCGGTAGATCTCTCATGTGGTTGGCAGGGAAAAAGCGGCTGAGATGCCACGGAGTCTCAGGGCCAAGCTCGTTGACCATGAACTCAGCCATTGCGCGGGCTTCGGCCGGATCATCGTTGACCTCCGGCACAACGAGTGTGGTGACTTCTAACCAGATCTTTTGTTCCTTCATCTTTTTCATGCTGTCCAGCACCGGTTGAAGCGTTGCTCCGGCGTATCGTTGGTAAGTCTCCTCGCGGAATCCCTTCATATCGACGTTGGCTGCATCGAGGCACGGGTAAAAAGTGTCCAGCATCTCCGGCGTCATGTATCCGTTCGTCACGAAAATGTTGGCCAGCCCTTTTTCTTTTGCGGGTTTCGCGGCGTCCAGGGCGTATTCGAAAAAGACGGTGGGTTCTGTATACGTATAGGCGATGTTTCGGCACTTATATCGTGCAGCGTAGTCGGCCATAGATGCAGCCGGAACCTCTTTTCCCGGTAAAACGTCCTGATATCTGGGAAACTGCGAAATTTCGCAGTTTTGACACCACGAGCATTTGAAGTTGCACCCCACGGTAGCCACTGAATACGAGAGAGAACCCGGCTGGAAATGGAACAAGGGTTTTTTCTCAACATGATCCACGTTCTGAGCAATACACCGCTCATACACCAGACTGTACAGTGTGCCGCCACGGTTTTCCCGTACACCACAGATACCCCGGGAGCCGGAAGATATCCGGCACCGGTGTGCACAAAGCGCGCATCGAACTTCGTCGTTGTCGCCTTTTGTATAGAGCAGGGCTTCCTTCATGTCGACTCAGCCTCCGTCGTCTCTGTCAGTTCCTGCTTGAGGGACCATAATTTCTGAGATAGTGACACGTGATAAATGTGAGGATGAATAATACGACGCACACCCGGATCAAGGCACTGAAGGTCCTCTTTCCGTCTTTTGCGCATGTCTTCGATACTGAGGTTCGCCTCCGTACGTACGCCGTTGTCCATAACTTTCTCAAGCAAAGGTTCGATCTTACGGATTTCGTCCGGACGAATCCGTCGGTACGCCTCAGGATCTGTAGGATGACGAAGAAGCTGCGTTTCGGAGGTATCCGGGGTCTCGTCGTGGCATGTCAGCAGATCCGCCGTGGCCTTGCCGCGCAAATCGGTGATCCGCCACACGTTTTTCGAGCCGGGCGTAAGTCGTTTCCCCGGCGATTCAGACAGTTTGACTGCAGGCTCCCACTTGTTGTCCAGATTCAGGGAGGCAAGTTTAAAAATTCCGTCAAGCGACGGCGCACCGTGTGAGGTAATCAGGCGTGTCCCGACACCGAACACCAGGCGCGGAATCACTTGCCCGGCATCTACACCGTAAGCTGGAGCTTCCTGTCGGATTTGTTCCATGATCTGTGTGATCGCAAGTTCGTCCAGATCCCCGGACAGAACAATGCTGGTGCGGGGAAATCCTGCATGATCCAACATCTTTGCCGCTTGGACACTCAAGTAGGCCAAATCGCCCGAGTCCATCCGGATACCTCGAGGCTCATGGCCTTTGGCGCGCAGCTCCTCGAACACTTTTATCGCGTTAGGGATGCCGCTTTCAAGCGTGTTAATCGTGTCAACAAGTAATAGACAGTCATCCGGGTAAGTTTCAGCGTATGCGCGGAATGCTGCGAGCTCACCGCCGCCTTGTACCATAAACGCTTGAATCATACTGTGGGCGTGGGTGCCTTTAGGGGGATATCCCACCGTATGGCTGAGCCCTACGTTCGATGTAAAATCTGCGCCGCCGATAAGCGCTGCCCGAGCGCCGGCGTTCGCGCCTTTTTCCTGCGCGCGGCGTAATCCGAACTCCAGAATAGGCTGATCCTGAGAGCACTCTCGCAGACGTGCCGCTTTCGTCGCCACAAGAATCGGATAATTAAGGTGATTCAAAAGTGGGGTTTCCAGCAGTTGCACAAGGGACAGCGGCCCTTCAACCACTGTAAGAGGCGCAAGGGGGTGTACGACGCGTCCTTCAGGTACAGCCCATATACTGACCCTTTCTTTGGGCGGATTGTTCTTCAGCCATTGCAGGAAGTCTTCGCTAAAGAGGCGGTGACCTTGAGATCCGACTTGTCCCCGAAGCGCTTCAAGTTCTTCCTCGTGCCAGCAGGCGTTTTCCAACCATTCAAGAAAACCTGCCAGCCCGGCGTTGATGCAGAATCCGGCCTTATGAGAATTGTATTGCGGGCAGGAACGAAAAAAGTGCTCAAATCGCGCAGGGATTTCGTGCATTCCTTGACGATAGTAAAGTTGAGCCATTGTCAACTGATACTGATCTGTGTACAGCGTCCCCTGGTCAATACAGCTTTGTCTGGTTTTTCTCATAAAAGTGCCATATAATTTTTCGGACATTTGGTTCAAGCTGTTGCGAACGCCTCTACATGTGCGTGATCATGCCTCTAAATTTACTATCAGAGACAACAGGCGTCAAGTGCGGTCATAGGGGGGAGAGTGAGATCGGGTCAAGTCGAGCAACTTCTGTAATATTCATTTCAGAGGTAAAACGAACAGTTTGCCCTGAAAGGGGAGGGGATTTTGGCAACAACCGGCACGAAAGGTATGTTAATGCCCAACCTTTTCCGACCCGAGCCCCGGGATTGCACCGTTTATGAATAAAGATCGCCAATGTAGTGCACAGCAGCTATCCCGTAGCGTCTGCGGGAGGTCGGGGACGGATATACAAGCCGGAATTCGCTGTATACTTCAATAAACGAGAGCAAGACAGTGACTCAGTAGCCGAGAAAGAAATGCACATGAACATTCTACATATACGTCTTCAGATTCTCGTCGGTATAGTTTTTTGGAGTTCTATCGCGGCCTTGGCGCAAGAAGAAGGGAAGGGTGATGCAGCCCCGGAAAAGAACAAAAAGTACCATGTCAACGCTGACCAGCAGAGCTATAACACGAAGAAGGATCTATCCGAATTGGAAGGCGATGTTGTGGCTCCGCACCGGGACA
>CAJXKU010000306.1 GCA_913055945.1 uncultured Lentisphaerota bacterium
CAGCCTTCCGGCGTAATGACAGAGTAGTACGCATGCTCCATGAGCAGAAGGCGATCCCCGATACCTATACCCAGGGCGCCGCCACTGCCACCTTCGCCCACCACGGCAACGATGATAGGTACATGGAATGTGAACATTGTGCGCAGGTTCGTGGCGATCGCTTCAGCAATATGTCGCTCTTCCGCGCCGATGCCCGGATATGCCCCGGGAGTATCAATCAGGGATATAATGGGAAGGCGCAGTTTTTCTGCGAGTTCCATGATTCGTAACGCTTTGCGGTAGCCTTCGGGATGGGCACTGCCGAAATTACAGCGCATATTCTCGTCCAGATTACGTCCTTTCTGCGTGCCGATGACCACGACTTTCCGGCCATTGAACTTTGCAAAACCGCCGAAGATGGCTCCGTCATCACTGTAACGGCGATCACCGTGCAATTCCATGAAATCGGAGCATATGCGGTTCACATAATCCCGAGGGTAGGGGCGGTCCGGATGGCGTGCCAGCTGGACCCGCTGAAACGGGGTAAGCTCAGAGAATACCCGTTTCTTGGTTTGCTCAATTTTTTCATTCAGAGCTTCAACGCCGCTGCTGACGTCTACCTCATGAGTGCGGCTGAATTCACGTAGTTGTTCGATTTTCTGTTCGAGTTCGTATATGGGCTTTTCAAAATCAAGAACTGTCGCCATCAGGCTTTTCCTTAATTCTTACAGGTGTTCCTCTGGTTACAATTGAAAATAATTCGTTGACGTTTTCGTTTTTCAACCTGACGCATCCATTGCTGACCGCCTGACCTATAGTTTCCGGTTTCCACGTCCCGTGAATTCCGTATCCCGTGAGGTTTTTGGGGGTGTCTCCGACGGGCTTGAGTCCCATCCAGCGGGTTCCCAGGACATTGTCCGGGTCTCCGTAGGGGATTGTTTTGCCCCGGCGTGTCCAGTCGGGTTCCTTTAGTTTGTTCTGGATTCTGAAGGTTCCGGTCGGCGTGCGGTCTTGCCGTCCGATGCCTATTTTGTATACCTTGAACAGTAGATCGTCGTCATAAAGCAGGAGGCGAAAATTTTCTTTAAAAACTTTGATGCGCCAATCGCCCTGATATATTTGCAGCACATCGTTGGGGTAAATTTTAGGGTTTGTGGGGTCCAGCCCGTTACTACGCTGGATTGCGCTTATCGTGGTATTGAACTTGGCGGCGATTCCAGCCAGGGTGTCGCCGGCTTGGATGACATATTTTTCTTTCTCCTCCACAGGAATGGAACTGTTGAAGATCTTTGTGTTTGTGCGACTGAGGATCCGGGCTGCCTTTTTCCATAAAGGGGAAAGGAGTCTACCCCGATTTTCGAGCGGTTGAATGATATTTCTGCTCAATTTGCGGGCAGCGAGGAAATTTTCCTTGGACAATTGTGTCTGGGCTTTTGTCAGAAGGTCATTCAGTCGCTCGCTCGTTTCAGGATCCAAAGGTTCCGTGGGCTCTTTTCCGCTTGAGTCTCTCTTTTTTCCTGCCTCTGGGGCCGAGTCGTCAGCGCTCGAGTCAGCAGCGGTTTTCTCCTTCTGGTCGGATGTTTCATTGTCTGCAGGTTTCGACGAGGTTTCGGTTTGGGTGGCGGTGCTTTTTTCCGTGGAAGAAGGCAAGTTTGTCCATACGAGATGCGCAAGACCTACGAGTATGAGGATCAGGAGGCATAGAAGAGGATATTTATAATACCAGTACATAGCAATAAATACTTTGATCTGTTTAATGGCTTATTTGGGTGATGAGTGCTTTTATGTTGTTACGTTTTAAGCCGGAGTTATAAACTCTGTACTTCAGCAATGATAATTATACACCGCACATCGGATGTTGCAAAACGAATGTGGATGTAATCAATACTTACTTGGTGGGGTGGGTTCGTTCGGTCTGTCACGATGATATGCGGCAGCAGCCTGAGGCCGATTAGCCAGGGTGATTTCCGTGAGATCCTCTGCGTTCTGAACCATGGCATTGCACGCTGAACAGAAGGACGCTCACAGAAAGGCGGGAAGAACCTGAAATCTGGAATGCTGTGTTCACGAGGAATGAGGCAGATGGTATATTCCGGTGTATTCCAAGGAATGAAAATTGCACCATTTCTGATATCATTCGCCTATATTTCTCCCGGAAATAATTGAGACGTCCCCTCCGGGCTGTAAAAGATGAGCCGCAATGGTTGTTCGGAAATGAGGAAGGCGTCCAATCAGCATGATAAGGATGCGAAAACGGAAACGGAAGTGGAACCATGGGCCAAAAAACGACAGAATTGGAAGAACAGGTTCGCGAGTTGAAGGACAAAGCCGTTGCGGAGTTGAGTGACACCGCAACAGAAGAAGAAGTCCAGCAGGTCAAAGCGCGTTATCTGGGGCGCAAAGGCAGTATTGTTGCTCTATTCAGTCAGTTGGGCAGCTTCTCCAGTGAAGATAAACCCGCCGCGGGGAAATTGATAAACGAGGCAAAGCAGGCTGTACAGACCGAGGTCGAACGTCAACTGGAGAGACTGGCCCAGGAAAAGAAGGCGGCGGACCGGCTCGATGTAACTTTGCCCGGCCGGAGGCGTCGGCTTGGCCATAAGCATCCGTTGAGCCGAGTAATGGACGACGCAGTGGCTATCTTCCGGCGTATGGGGTTTATTACTGCTGACGGGCCGGATCTGGAAACAGAGTATCATAATTTTGATGCGCTGAATACACCGCCCGATCATCCATCCCGTGATCTTGAAGATACCTTTTATCTGCCCGACGGGCGCCTTTTGCGCACGCAGACTTCGCCTGTGCAGATCAGGGTTATGGAGAACCAACCCCCGCCTGTCCGCACGATTTGTCCCGGGCGTTGCTTCAGACGGGATACGCCGGACATGACGCACAGCATGAACTTTCATCAGATCGAGGGACTTTACGTGGATCGGCATGTGACACTGAGTGAGTTGAAAGGGACGCTTTCGCGGTTTGCGCGGGAACTGTTAGGCCCCGAAGTGAATGTGCGTTTCCGTCCCCATTATTTCCCTTTTACAGAACCCAGTATTGAGTATGACTTTTCCTGTATCATGTGCGAAGGTAAAGGCTGCAGCGTGTGCAAGTATTCGGGCTGGCTGGAGATCTCAGGTGCCGGTATGGTGGATCCGGCGGTATTTGAGGCCGTAGGATACGATCCGGAGGAATGGACAGGATATGCGTTCGGCATGGGGGTGGAACGTATAGCGATGATGCGGTACGCGATCAATGACATCCGCCTGTTCTACGACAATAACGTCCGTTTCCTTGAGCAGTTTTGAGACGGACGAGCGATGACATGGTGCTCCCGGCATGGGCAACCGGAAACGATGTACGCGCGGAATGCGTATACGGAGTTGCCCGACGTAGATGTAAACGGCGGGAGCCGTTTTTACAATGACGAATTTCAGCGTGATAGGAAGAGGTTTTTATGAAAACATCGGTGGAATGGCTTTCTGAGTATGTTCCTCTGCCTGCCTCGGTTCAGGAACTGACGGATGCGCTTACGATGGCAGGGCTGGAAGTTGAAGGTGTCAGCGAAGTGAACCGGGTGCCTGAGCAGGTTATCGTCGGCGAAATTTTATCCCGGCGGGCCCATCCCAATGCAGACAAGCTGAATGTGTGCGAGGTCGACACGGGGCCGCACGGGCAGCGTCAAATCGTGTGCGGCGCTGACAACTGTGACGCGGGAAAGCATGTCCCGGTTGCACTTCCCGGCGTGCGCTTACCGGCAGGTACGGAGGTGAAGACAGCACAACTGCGGGGAGAAACCTCAGAGGGGATGATGTGCTCGGAGCGCGAACTGGCCCTCAGCGATGACTGCAGCGGCTTAATGGAGCTTTGCTCTGACAGCGAACCGGGAACAGCTTTGCAGGAAGTTCTGGGAAAGCCGGATACGGTAATTGACTGGGAGGTTACGCCCAACCGCCCGGACTGGCTGTCCCATG
>CAJXKU010000307.1 GCA_913055945.1 uncultured Lentisphaerota bacterium
CCCCGACTGCAAGGCAATCTTTTCCATGATTTTAATATTGCCGTGCTTATGCGTGA
Source organism: uncultured Lentisphaerota bacterium (assembly GCA_913055945.1). Lineage (GTDB taxonomy): Bacteria > Verrucomicrobiota > Lentisphaeria > Oligosphaerales > CAJXKU01 > CAJXKU01. The sequence continues at coordinate 57 of CAJXKU010000307.1, forward strand.
GCATGGCGTAACAGAAATAATATCAGAGGATCGTGATTTTCGCATGTTCCCCTGGATCAGGGTTACGTCACTGAAGGATTTCATTTCTCTCATGGGGTAACCCTATGAGAGAACAGTTCCTTCGCTTCGTGCTCTTCGTGGTTAATCAAATAATTGTAGTGTCGGCAAATTATCGTGTCTCAATAATATTGACACATTGATCAGCGAGAATCAGCGAAGATTAGCGGTTCGTGTCGCCTTTTATGGACATTCTTTGCGGCGGCTTTGTCCCGATGTCTTCCTTTTGAGGCAGAATCGGGATAAACTCCAGGCTTTGCGGGATCATTATGTTTGCCGTGATACGCGTATTTATTTCCCCCTAAGATATTGCCATCCCATTAACGTGTCATCGATACATTATTTTGTAAAGGGCGAAATCCCTGATAACAACCAGTCTGTTTTCAATCATGACCATCCTTTACGTCATCACTGAACTGCACGAAGGCGGCGCGGAGAATGCGCTGTTTGAAGTGGCAAGCCGCGTTGCTGCGGAAGGACACAGTGTACATGTGGTCTGTCTGTATGGCGGACAAGGCGCTGTCGGCGAAAGGTTGCGTGGCCAGGGAATTCCTGTGCATCAAACGGGAAGGACTCTTGCCGGCGGTTTGCTGCGGTTATTGCGATTGCGCTCGGTGGTGACAGCGGTGCAGCCGGACCTCGTGCACGCATGGCTGTTTCACGCCAACTTTGCGTGCCGTCTTGCGGTACCCGGCCATGTTCCGCTCTTGTGTTCTCTGCGCGTATGCGAACCGCGCAAGAGTCATATTCTGCTCGATCGCTGGACGCGGCGGCGTGTGAATATGTATATTGCAAATTCAGAAGATGTCGCCCGGTTTGCGCAAAAACAATTACGTATTGCCGCGGAAAAATGCCGGGTAATCCTGAACGGTGTGAATGTAAGCGTTTTTCAGCGTGATCAGACGCGTTCTGCGATTTATGAAAAAATATGCGGGCTCACCGTCGGCCGGGTCGATCCCCAGAAGGGGCAGGACATTCTGATCCGCGCACTTGCGGGTTTACCTCCTGATATTCCCTGGGAGTGGCATTTCGCCGGCAGTGTGACGAGCGAAAAATTCGGGCGGCGATTACAGGAGATCGCGAACCGATCCGGTATCGGCGAAAAACTTCACTGGCATGGCCAAGTGCCGCGATCTGAGTTGCCGGAGCTTTATAAACAGGCGAATCTGCTGGCGCTGCCCTCCAGATGGGAAGGCCAGCCGAATGTGTTGCTCGAGGCCATGGCAGCCGGTGTGCCGGTGTTGTCCAGCATGACAGACGGCGTGCAGGAACTGTTGCAGGAAGACGAGGATTGTTTGCGGACGGTTTCTCCGAACACCTCCGAGGCTTGGACCAGAGCGATGGTTGAGGTCTGGGAGCATCCTGAAGAACGTGCTAAGCAGATCGAAGCAGGCGCCAGACTTGCCGCAAACCGCAGTTGGGATGTTACCGTCGCGGAGCATCTTGAAGTCTATCGGGCAAGTCTTGAAGGCAGATGTCGGAAATCGGTAAAAGTGTAGTGGCCGTCGTCTGAAATATCCGCCAGGGGGAGAGGGTATGGGATGCCCTGCCTTATGTTGTGAATGCCCTCTGCTGTCCAGCCTGCAGGATGTCCCGATTTATCTTTTACGCAGAAGAAAAATTTGAAAATGCCCGAAATCGGCATCCTGCTCAAGCGACCATGGTTTGTCCAATCCCACCATGTCTAAAGTTTTCCGAGCGTCTTTTCTACTGCGCGCAACAACACCGATTCGACGATCTGTTTGTTTCGCATCTTCGTAGCGATCGGGATCTTTTTTGTACATTTTGGCCCAGATTATATCGTTTGGAAAGCTGTCAGGGGGACGGTCTGTGCGGCGGATATACCAGAAAAATGTAAAGGGGTCACTGGATCCTACCCAGAAAACATACGAATGGTTCCGGGTGAGTTCCATTATCCGATGCACTGTCTTCTCTACGCCGAAATTGTCCTGATAGTGCTGATCATAAAGATTATCTTCTATAATCTCCGCAGAGGAATGCCGCTTACCGTACCCTGCATCAACATATTCTCTGTAAAATCCCGTGGAGACAAGAACGCAGGCTAGTAAGAAGAACAGCACGCGTGAATACTTCAGCGTGGAGGGGGTGCCGGCGGCGACTGCGATCCCCATCGCGCCATAGAGCAACGGCAGGAACGGTACGAATATTCGAACGGGGGGGGATACCGGTAATACGGCAATACAGGCACAGGGGAGGATAAGGGTAAGCCCGAACAGAAGAGGCCCCCATGCGGTATTGTAATTATTCTCGCGGAAATGAAACGCTTTGATCGTTCTGTAAATACCGTATACAAAAAATGGTGTTATCCACCAAAGATCGGAAAGCGTCGCCCACGGTACGTGGATCACCCAGGTTTCCAGCGAAGTCGAAGCCGCTCCGTTTACGGCTTGAGACAACTGGTCCCCTACGGGAATAAGAAATATTAAGCCTAATACGGGTGGTATGCCGATCCTGCATACGTGCTCAAGCAGCATCCGGATTCGAAATTCCTGAATTCGCACAGAGTGAAGAAAAACAGAAACAGCAGTGATTACACCAAAAAGCAGCAGGTTCGTCGGTAAAATTCCCACTGTGGCTATAGCCGTGAGCGCATAGCCATAGAACCATTGTTTTTTCCGGTGCCCTTCTTCGCTTTCCACGTATCGCAGCAGCAAATACCAGGAAAGCGTCAGTGGAAGCCAGGAGAATCCGTATCCTCTGAGCTCCAGAGCAAAGTTGAGCACAACGTGGGAGGCTACAAACAGAAGTCCTCCCAACCACGCTGCTCGTTTACCCTGGACCCGATTCAATATGCAGCAGAGGAGGGTTATAGAAATGAGGAAAGACACCAACGGAAACAAGCGAAGCCAAAAGACCTGCAGATCTCCGATACCGAAAAGCTCTTTATAACACGCCAGAAGAAAGCTGAACAGTATGTGGTTATTGGGAAGGTGGTAATCGGTTAAGGCGTTTAGCGGATGACTGGCGAAAAACTCCAGCATGTATGCTTCATCGTGCCATATCGGGTCGAAAAGGTGGTGTGCACCCAGCACAAGGCCGATCAATACACACAGCGAGGCAGGATGGGTGATGCTTTTGTAAAGCGAAGGATGCCTTTTTACTCTCTGTGGTAACCTCAGAAACACTTCACAACTTACCTTTTTCGTGAGGCTGTGTTCTAATAAGGGGGATGTACGTAGCCCTTTACGTCTTGGACGGGGGAAGTTGAGGTGACGTTTGCGTTATTGTACTATATCTTAATCGGAAAAAAATGACTTTGAAAACGTTTTATTTTTCTGTTCGCGATTTTTCTGTCAAAACGCAGCGAGAATGAACCCACGGGGTGTCGTTGCGATTCAGATACGTAAAACACATCCATTCCTGTACAAACTTTTGACAAAACCGCTCGCAGAGCGAGGAAACAGTAGATGAGTGGCAAGCGGCACAGGACGGTATTGATCAGTCTTCTTACTTTGGCTTTGATTGTTCGGCTTGGCGTCTGGTTTGGCGGAATGGCGTCGTCTGAGCGATTCCTGACACCGGATTCTGCGGCTTATCTGGAACTTGCGAATTCTATTGCGGAAGATGGACATTTTGGCAGAGAAGGAGAGACTGAAGTTCGCCGGGTGCCTGGATATCCCGCCCTTGTAGCCCTGTTTGCCCCTGTTTCTTTGTCTCCGTTGTGGATCTGTTTGTTCCAGCTCCTCATGGACGTAGCTACGTGTTATCTGGTTTGGCGGCTGGCGCAACGAGTATTCAATTCTGCTAGTGCATGGCCTGCACTGGTATTCCAGGCGCTGAGCGTAGTGTCTATTGTGTATGCGAATCATG
>CAJXKU010000308.1 GCA_913055945.1 uncultured Lentisphaerota bacterium
AAAATTGCCCTGCTGTCAAACTCCAGCACGGTAATGGAAGGGGAAATCAGGGACGTCATCAACAGCGATTTAATAGATCTGGCCGTGCTGCGTATCGACGTGCCACCAGGGAAATTGAAGCCGGTTGGGATCGGAGAATCGAGGGATTTACAGGTCGGTCAGAGTGTTTTTGCCATCGGGAATCCGTTCGGTTTGGATCAGACGCTTACATCCGGACTTATCAGTGGACTTGGTCGAAAGATCGAGTCTGTCACCGGCCAGCCCATTAAAAATGTTATCCAGACGGATGCGGCTATCAATCCGGGTAATTCAGGCGGTCCTTTGCTTGACAGCGCGGGTCGGTTGATCGGGGTAAATACTGCGATCTACAGTCGTTCGGGCAGTTATGCGGGCGTCGGGTTTGCTGTTCCTGTTTCTACTGTTAATCGCGTGGTGCCTCAACTCATCGAACACGGCAAGGTCAGGCGTGCGTGTCTCGGAGTGACCTTGGCCCCCGATTCTATTATTGAACGAATGGGGCTGGACGGAGCATTGGTGCTGGAAGTCACTTCCGGTGGAGCAGCAGACGAAGCGGGGGTACGTCCGACACGGCGCGGCCCGGGGGGAAGGCTGGATCTCGGCGACGTAATCATCGCTGTGGATGGCAGCAAGGTTAACAATAGCAGTGAATTACGATCGATATTGGAAAAGTATACGCCCGGAGACACTGCTACGTTGACCCTCGCGCGGAACGATGACAAGAAAAAAATAACTGTAACCCTACAAGAAAATTGATTCCAGTATGGAACTTTAGGGGGGCGGGAACGAGGATACCGGCAGATTCGGCCCGCTCAGTCTAAAGTAAAAAATATAGAGGTGCGACCATGGTCGAGCTTCCGTTCCGTCAGATTCATCTGGATTTTCACACGTCTCCGGCCATACCCGATGTTGCGAAAGATTTTAATGCTGCAGGTTTTGCTGAGACCTTAAAGGCTGCCCATGTAGAAAGTGTTACAGCCTTTGCCCGCTGTCACCACGGCATGTGTTATTATGACACAAGTATAGGTCCCAAACATCCGTCGCTTGAGGGCGATCTTCTTGGAGAGATGATTGAGGCCTGCCACGCCCGGGGCATACATGTTCCGGTATATATCACGGCGGCGTGGGATGAATGGGCTGCGTACAATCACCCGGAGTGGGCGGCGGTCAACCGGGACGGCAGTCTGTGGTTGGCCGGTCCTTTGACGCCGAATTGGCACGGGGTTTGTTTACTGAATGAAGGTTATCAGGAGTATCTGTTGGGGATCACAGAGGAGGTTCTGCGGAATTACCCGGTGGACGGATTGTTCATGGATATATGGAGGGGGCCGAGTCCGGCATGTGCCTGTTGGTCCTGTCTGAGAAAGATGAGCGAAGACGGAGTAGATCCTTGGGACGATGAAGCTGCTCGGCGATGGAATCAGGATAAGCGGGCGGCGTTGATGTCCGAAGTTTGTACGTTACTGGAAAAACGTCGTCCGGGGCGTTCGGTATTCTTCAACGGCTTTCTGGAACTGGGCGGAAGCGATTGGCTTAAGCACTTTACGCACGTAGAGATTGAATCATTACCTACAGGCGGATGGGGGTATGGTCACTTTCCGCTTTTTCAGCGGTATTTCCGGAATTTTCAAAAACACACCATGGGAATGACTGCGCGCTTTCACCGTTCATGGGGAGATTTCGGAGGACTTAAAAACCAGGCCGCGTTGGAGTATGAGTGCTTTTCAATGCTGGCCGCGGGTGCCCGTTGCAGCGTGGGTGATCAACTCCATCCACGTGGGGAACCGGATGCAGCCGTTTACGATCTTATCGGTAATGTGTACGCTTCAGTCAAAGCGAAAGAACCCTGGTGCCGCGGAGCTGAGCATACCGCACAAGTGGGGCTTTTTTATCAGGACCATCTGGAGGAAAGCCTCAATGGAGCGGTACGCGCCATGCTCGAATCGAAAGAGACGTTTGACGTGATAGACGTCGCCGGGGACTTCGGTCAATATGAAGTGATCATATTGCCCGATGCAGTTCAATTTAACGACGAATTGACCGAGAAAGTCCAGACGTATCTGCAGGCAGGGGGTAAACTCGTTCTGAGCGCTGAAAGCGGCTTGGCGTACGAGGGTGGGGATTATTGGGCACTCCCGGAGGCTGGGGTACGTCCGGTGGGGCCTGCTGAATATGATCCCAACTTTATCTGTGAAATGGGGGACGCGCTTGGCAGCGGTGTTCCTGATTTTATGTACATGATGTATCACGGCGGTCTATACGTGCAACCGGACGAGGATGCCGAAGTGATGGCTCGCATCGGGCTGCCTTATTTTAACCGGAATTGGCAGAGATTCTGCAGTCATGGACCCACGCCCTTCGACCGGGTGAGTGACTACCCTGCGGTGGTACGGAAAGGATCTGTCATTTACTTTGCACACCCCATCTTTCGAATTTTTGCTGAACAGGGAGCGAGGGTGTATCGTCAGCTTGTTGAAAATGCAATAGCGCTGCTTCGTCCAGCGAAGGCTGTAAAGGGGGAACTGCCCAGTACCGCGCGGATAGGTCTGCTTCGTCAACGGAATCCGAGGCGTCGGATCCTCCACATCCTGAATTATGTTGCCGAGCGGAGGACGGACCTTGATATCATTGAAGATCGTCAGCCTCTGCATGACGTAAAGCTGGCGGTGAAAACTGATGGAACGCCGACGGATGTATACTTGGCTCCCGGTGAAGAGTCATTGTCCTTTGAAGCTGACGGCGTGTATACACATGTCCAGGTGCCGGTGATTGATGGGCATGGTATGATTGTTTTTGAAGGTGAATATTGGTAAACGCTATCGGATCCTGACCACCCGTTGTAAGGCGATGCTGGACGCTCTGAGGATCACTTCTTTTTTATGATCCGTAGTTTTGGGCTGTTTCGTAAGCAGCGAGGACGTTCTCCGGAGGAATAATGGGGCTGATGGCCTGTACCTTAAACCAGTATCCTCCGCCGGGCGCCAGAATATCCATGACCTGTTTCACGTGATCGCGGACGTCGGACTCGCTGCAGAAAGGCAGAATGTGCTCCACGTCAATACCGCCGTGGAAGCAAAGCTGGTCGCCGAAATTCTGTTTAAGTTCGAGCGGGTCCATGTTGTCCATGGGCAGAATCGGATTCAGGATGTCCACGCCGCACTCAATCAGGTCCGGCACGTAGTCCATGATCCGGCCGTGTGAGTGCAGATAGAATTTGATGTGGGGGAAGCGCGATTTTATGGTGCTGATCAGGTCGTGGTAGTAGGGTTTTATCAGCGTCCTGAAATCGTCCGGCGCCATATAGGGTTGAGAAGACCAGCCGAAATCATCTCCCGCACAAATCATATCTGTATAATCGCCAACCTCATCCAGAAGGCGCATGACCAGGGTTTTGTTGATATGATGGATTCTCTCTGCGATGGCGCGATGTACGGATGGATTCATTTTTACGTCAATCATCCATTGTTCGAAGCCGCGCAGGTAATGATATCGGTGAAAAAGCTGGCCCGCATGGGCCATTGTGGCGTATGTTTTGTTCCGGTAGATTTCTTCTGCCTCCTTTCTGGCACCTTCCTTTATCAGGCAGGATTCCGGGTCAGGCCAGTCGAAGGCTTCTATATCGGCCACGCTTTCGGCCTGCTCGAGCGGAGAATATGTGCAATAGGGTAGCCCCACCCCCATGTACTTAAATCGGCACCCGTAACCGTCGACATATGTATTGTCGTCAAGATTTGTACAGAACTCCGGTTTGTCAACGAACCCCCCGACGCCGGCGCAGGGATCAAAAGCGGGATAGTTGTCCAGGAAATCCTGTATGCGGTCATCGTAGGGTTGCTCTGTGTTGATTGTGTTTGGCCTGGAGATCGGAGAGCGTCGTGTAGGGAAAGAGTGTAGATCTCGGTGGTCGCCGTATCATTAAAAAAA
>CAJXKU010000309.1 GCA_913055945.1 uncultured Lentisphaerota bacterium
GATGGAAGGAAAAATGTCATAGTAGCGCAGGTTCTCGGGAGGGGACACACACCCCATCCGGACACATGCCCTTATTTTCAGTTTACAATTACAACATAATTTGCAACCATGCTGTCTGCTTTTGCGAATCCACCAGATAATCTCTCCTCTTGTCAAAGAGCCCGCCCGTGTCGCGATTGGTTACCTCTACGTTCTTCGCAACACGCGTCCCGTCAATATGATAGCGGTACGAACTTTTGATTTCAACCGGGACGTTGTTGGTCTCCGCTTCCCCTTCGTCTGCTACGAGCCGCGCAGATAGCATGTCGCCGCCCGTTAATTAAATAGGCGAAAAATCAACTCAGTACACAGATATTGTATTGGCTGAACTTACTATGGGCTGTAACCACAGGGCATTGCTCAAGTACTGCTGTAGAAATAATGAAGCGATCCGCGGGATCATGATGGTGCCATGGTAAGTCGTTGGCCGCACTCACGACTTCAAGGGACAAATCGGCCAGCACGAGGGAATGGACTTCCAGCGCCCGGCGGAACCATGTTTCGGGATGCATCGGCAACGATAGTTTATCTTTGGCTTGTTTCAGTCCAATCTCCCACGCGGAAATCGCCGATACCAAAACGACATCAGCTTCGTTTATTGCCGACAATGCCGATTGCGAAAGCTTGCCCCCCTCCGAACGCCAGCCATAATAGGGCGCAGGTATCGAGAACCAATTTCCTATACATCGTTCCACTCCTCTTCAGTGGACTCGGTGGGGTCGGCGTGAAAAGTGATGTCACTAAGGCGGTTATCGGTCACTGTTCGGTCTCCGTGACGCAACGGAACTAATTCCGCAACCGCTTTGCCGTAACGGGAAATGATGATTCTTTCGTGTCGCTCTTCGACACTGTGTAGCAAAGCCGAAAGCTTACTTTTTGCTGTATGCACATTGACGGTAGTCATGCTTGGAACCTTCTTGTTGGTTAAGTTGGTTCAATATATACGGGGGACTTGGAAATGTCAAAATGATGGACTCGAGTCAGGCATTTGCGTACACAACCTGTGACAGAACTGCTCTGGATTAACTCATCCACTGCTGAAGCCGTAAACGCACGGAAATACCCCAACGAAACACGCCGCATAACGCGTACCCCAAACGCGGAGCAGTGAAGTCGGTGCCTCCCTTTAAATATTCTGCAACCATGCTGTCTTCTGCGGCGAATCCAACAGGAACGACTTCGTCTTGTCAAAGAGCCCGCCCGTCTCGCGGTTCCTCACCTCTACGTTCTTCGCAACACGCGTCCCGTCGATATTATACCGGTACGAACTTGAGATTTCAACCGGGACACTGTTGCCATCCTGATCTTCGTCGGTGCGGTAGATATGCGCGCTGCTCAAGCGGCCGCGGTGGTTGTAGGTATATGTAGCATCGGTGCCGGTTGTGGGGTTGTTTTTCGCGATCAGTGAGCCGTTGGCGTTGTAATCGTAGGTGGTGGTGCCGTTAACGTCAGAGACCGACTCAGTGAGCTGATCGTTGGCGTTGTAGGTGTAATCGACCGTTTCAGCGGAAGCGCCACTCGGCTCGTGGCGCTTACTTACACGGTTGCCGACCAGGTCATAGGTGTAGTCCGTCTCGAAGTTATTCTCTGGCAGGTCCGTTGAGGAGTACGACTCTTGCGTGAGACGGTAGAGGTCGTCGTAGGTGTAGCTCACCTCCGTGGCGGCCAACGTATCATCCGATTGCCGGGTCTTTTCCGTGACGCCCTGGCGCCTGCCCGTCGGGCCGACGCTGTAGTCGTACTGCGCCAGAATCTCATCGGAAGCGTTGCGGTGCGTGAGCGTTGAAAGGCGGTTGCGGCTGTCGTACTCGTAGTTGATCGTTCCCTGCGGGGTGGCGAGCTGTGTGACCCGGCCGTTTTTATCGTAGACGTTTTGACGGGTCAACCTCTCAATTTCACTGTATGTTTACTACGTTGGACGTTCTGATCGGTTCTTCTCGCGTTACCACGAACGGGCGAGAAGCAGTTGAGTTCGGAATGACTTCAAAAACCGGGAGGTTACCGATATAGTAACAGGGAACGTGAACTTCTCAAAAAGGGTAAGAGCTATGGGAGAAGAAAAACAAGATAAATTCATCAGCCCTGAGGTGGTACAGGAGCCGGAAAAGGAAAAGCAGGAGGGCCTTATCCTCAGCTCCCAGTATTTGCCTGAACGTATCTATCTCGTGCCCACCGAGAGTAAACCGGTCTTCCCTGGCCTGCTTTTTCCTGTCCACCTGCCACCGGGAAGAATTGCCGATACGCTGAAAGCGGCGGCCAACGAAGTCCCGCAACGGATCATTGGCGTGGTTCTGGCTCAATCCGAGCAGTCCGACGAGGAAGAAACGGTTACGCATAAGTTTTACCGCATAGGTACGGCGGCGCGGATCGCCCGAATGGAAGAAGATCATGAAGGGAACGTGCAGGCGCTCTTGCAGGGACAGAGTCGGTTCAAGATCGTTAAAGCTATCGAAAAAGGTGGTAAGCCTATTGCGCAGGTCGCTTATCTCGAGGATATTTACGATGAGCGCCAGGAGGAAGAAATCCGTGCCGCTGCCCTCTCGATCATGAATACCATGCGTGAGCTTGTCAAGCACAACCCCATGTATTCAGAAGAAATTAAGATGTTTTTGTCGCGTACGGACGTGAATGAGCCGGGGAAACTTGCTGACTTTGCCGTGACTATGACCTCTGCTTCACGGGAGGAATTCCAGGAGGTACTGGAATGTGTTGATATAAAGCAGCGCGCCGAAAAAGCGCTGTTTCTCCTGCGTAAGGAGCTTAATTTAAATGAATTAAAGGAAAAGATCACTTCGCAGATTGAGGAAAAGATTACGAAGCAGCAGCGTGAGTTTTTCCTGCGCGAGCAACTGAAGGCGATTAAGCAGGAACTCGGCATGGAGAAAGATGAGAAAACCGAGGAGGTTGAAAGATACCAAAGCGCACTGGAACGGCTCCGTCCGCATCTTCCTGAAGAAGGGGAGTCTCGTATAAAAGAGGAACTGGACAAGCTGCAGATGCTCTCGCCGCAATCGCCCGAATTCGGTGTGGCGCGAAATTACCTGGACTGGCTGACAGGACTGCCCTGGGGCACGTATTCGCGTGACCGTCTGGAGATTCGCCGAGCCCGCCGGATCCTGAATCGGGATCACTACGGACTCGATGATGTAAAGTCGAGAATTCTTGAATTTCTGAGCGTTGCTAAACTTAAAGGCTCGGTGGAGGGCTCTATCCTTTGCCTGATCGGCCCTCCCGGCGTAGGGAAAACATCCCTCGGCCGCGGTATAGCTGAAGCACTCGGCCGGGAATTCTATCGTTTCTCCCTGGGAGGTATTCGTGATGAAGCAGAGATAAAGGGGCATAGACGGACGTATATAGGGGCTATGCCCGGCAAGCTGATGCAGGCGATCAAGCGCGCCGGTACCTGCAATCCGGTCATTATGCTTGACGAAGTGGACAAAGTCGGCGCTTCATTTCAGGGAGACCCCGCATCGGCACTGCTGGAAGTTCTGGATCCGGAGCAGAATACCGGATTCCGGGATCATTACCTTGATGTTCCGTTTGATCTTTCCAAGGTTCTATTCATCACGACCGCCAACGTCCCCGACACGATCCCTGAAGCCCTGTTTGACCGCATGGAGCAGATCTACCTTTCCGGGTATATCACGGAAGACAAGCTTTCCATCGGCAAGCGGCACCTTGTCCCGAGGCTTCTTGAACAGAACGGACTGACTCGTTCGACTGTGCGTTTTACGGATGCCGGCCTGCGGAAGCTGGTTGAAGGGTACGCCCGCGAGGCGGGCGTGCGCGACCGGGAAAAGGCGATAAACGGCTGTCTGCGTAAAGTGGCCGCCAGCCGCTCTGAAAAGAAAGACGGCGACGGACAGTCGAACGAGTCAGTCCGTTCTGTTCAAGAAG
>CAJXKU010000310.1 GCA_913055945.1 uncultured Lentisphaerota bacterium
CCGCCAATGCCGAAGGCAGCCTCCCTGTCAATCGATTCTCGGCCAGATTGAGTCGCTGTAACCTGAACACATCTGCCAACCGAGAGGGAATAGAGCCCTTCAGAGAATTCCCCGCCAAGTTCAACACTTTCAGCGAGGTCATGTCTCCAAGTTCAGGAGGAATCGTGCCGATGAGGTTATTCTCCGCAAGATTCAACCGCTCGATCTTTTTTATCCCCGCCAATTGCCGGGGAATCCGGCCAGTGATCTGGTTTCCTGCGAGCACCAGGACCCGGAGTTTCCTTAAATCACCCAGCGAAGGAGGAAGTTTGCCGATCAAACTGTTCCCTTCCGCCCGAAACACCTGCAGTTCGCCTAAATTTCCCACTTCCCTCGGCAATTCGCCGGTAAAATGATTATGCGCGATGTGCAGATACCTCAAACTTCGACAATCTCCCAGGGACGCGGGCAGTTCACCGACAAACTCATTGCCGGTGATAGAAAACCGCTGCAAGCGGTTCAGATCCCCCAATGCGGCCGGCAATTCTCCGGTAAGCCCATTCTTTTCCAACCGCAGCACCCGCAGGCGCGATAAATTCCCAAGCTTCTCAGGGAGGGGACCCTGCAGGCCGTTTTCTCCCAGGCGCAACACGCGTAACCTCGACAACTCACCCAGAGCTGAAGGCAACCGCCCTCCCAACTCATTTCCTTCTAAATCCAGAACTTCCAGCCGGTGAAGCCGGCCCAACGCTTTCGGTATTGTGCCGCCAAGCCCATTGTCAGCCAGATGCAATTCAACCACGTGCCCATCCTCGATTTCGATCCCTTTCCATTTTTCAACCCGCGGTTGCAGCCACCCGTCTTTTCCCTTCCAGTCAGAGCCGTTCGTCTCGTGATAAAGCGACAGCAGTGCATCGCGTTCCTCTGAGGGAATCGTCGCGTCCTGTTTATCTGAAGGTGCGCGAAGACCTGCACAGCCGGTAAACACCAATGCAGAAAGCAAGAGCAATACACTTGCCTTACAGTTTCCCATGGATAGCTCCCTTATAATTTCGGCTCATTGCAGAACCCTTTGTCTTGTCGGAACCAATGTAGCCACACTTGCCCCCTCTTCGTTCCTGTAACCCGCTTGGATCATTATCGTCTTAATGTACAACAGAATTCCTTACAAGTCAAGTGCATATCAACTGTCCACCCCTGAAGTTTCAGAAAAATCGTTCTCTCCCTCAGTACACGTACCTTCTTGCGCCTGATTTTAAATCGGTTAAAATAACAAATAATAACGATCGCTTCATCACCCCGAAACGGATAATAAGGTCCCCTACAGGCAATGATCAGACAAGTGTAGAATCTGATTCAGGAGAAAAGGAATTTTATGGACGAGCTACTGTCACAACTGATTCGATACGCCCCCAATGTATTCGCCGCGGTTACACTGGCATGCGTATTTACCGCGGGCGCATTGCTCGTAAAAAAAGTTATGTCTGCAGATTTTGTTGCAGGGAAATTACCGCCTCAGGTTCAACATTTACTCATGCGAGCCTTACAGATCGTGACCCTGATCATCGGCGGCGTTACGGTTCTGGATCAACTGGGCGTGAACGTTACATCCATGGTGGCCGGCCTCGGCATTGCCGGTTTGGCGCTGTCTTTGGCCGCACAGGACACAGTTGCAAATATGATCGCCGGGGTGGCCATCCTTGTCGATCGACCCTTTCAACAGGGAGACTGGGTGGAGGTAGATGGTATCCATGCGACGGTGACAGCGATCCGCCTGAGAACGACGCTATTGACAACATTCGATAATGAAAGCGTTGTCTTGCCGAACAGCACAGTGGCCAAGTCCCGCGTGGTCAATTACACGTACACGCCGCGCATCCGTGTACAGGTACCGGTGCGGATTGCCTATAAAGAGGATACCGCAGAAGCCCGGCGCGTTCTGAAGAAAGCGGTTACGGGTGACGACCGAATTCTGGAACATCCGCCCCCGGACGTATGGGTGACTGAGCTGGCTGAGAGCAGCGTAAACCTCAAGCTCCGGTTCTGGGTACAGAACTCTCTGGATAAATATCCGCTTACCTGGGAATATATGGAGAAATGTAAGAACGCCCTTTCGGAGGCAGGCATCTCCATTCCGTTCCCCCACCGCGAAGTATTTATTGAGGACAAACAGAAGGTAGAACCCCGCGAATCTTAGCCCAGCATACAGAAAAGTTATCGTCTGGAAGAAATCCTTGTCAGATATGAGCTCCATGATTTGAAAATTTCCCGGAAAACGATTATTTTGTGAGGTAAGGCGTCAACACAGCCAGAGTGTTGACGCTGTTAGGGGTGGCGGTATGTAAAACAAAAAGGAGGGATCCGTATGAAAAAGTGGATATGTGTACTAGGGTTGGTTGGTGTAGTGGCCTTGATGTCCGGATGCTACACGATGCCGAACGCGCCCGTAATGGCGCCGATCGTTGTGGATGAGAAAGGACCTGTTGCGGGATTCTCCAATGATACCGCGGCGACAAAGGTCGGAAAAGCCGAGGCTGAAGGTATTCTTATCTTCGCTACCGGGGACGCTTCAATCCAGGCGGCTGCGAATAACGGCGGCATTTCCGAAATCCATCACGTAGACAGCGAGGTTCTAAACGTACTGGGTATCTATTCCCGAAACCAGACGATTGTATACGGGGAATAAATAACGAAACGGACCTTCATGCAGAAGAGAGACAAAACAGCAAAGAAACAATTCAGGCGCGCCATTGGTGCAACCGCCACCCTTTTTGTACCGATGCTCTTTGCTGTCTCTTGCGCACAGCATCGCTTACCTTCGGACGTTCCTTCGTACCTGCAATCACGCGCTGAACAACTGGGCTCTGCGGATGAACCAACAGAGGTGCTCCGCTGGCACGGAAAGCGCAAAGACCTGCACACCTACTGGGGCATAAAAACAGTACAAATCAAGGCAAAAACGTTATTCCCGGAAAATTGGCAAGAGGCGGGCGATGCCGCCTGGAACGTCGACGCCCGAACAAAAGGCGGCACCCCTTTGCCGTTTATAGGCGTCGTGCGTAATTACGAAAACCTCAACAAAACCGAACTTTCGAAACTCGTTCCACCGCTCGAGTTACCGAAGATTCCGGACGGGCTGTATGTGGCTATTAAACCTAATGTGAAGAACGCGGATCAGGAAATACGCACCGTTGAACCGGTCGCTTACCTATGCGAAATTCGCGATCATAGTTTCCAGCCGTTTCGTGTCAAAATACCTTTGCTTCCTGAAGGAAAGGAATCCCGAACGCCGCCTGAAACCGCCCCTGACGTGAAAGGCACGGCGTTCCCTTACGATTGACACGGCCCCCTACTTCATGGCGCCCAATCCCCGTTGATAAAGCAACCCCACCTCGGTTTAAACAAAGTCAAAACTTGGGGACAGCTTGTCTATTAACAAGTACCGCATTCGCCGTCTGATCGTGGTGCGGAAGGGTACACCGCGTTTGGCTTGTTCTTTTGCTTGGGCAATATCTTCCGCGGTCTCGCCGCGTTCGGCGGCAGCCACTCTGGCGATTTCACCGCGAAACTGGTCTGCAACAGCACGGAACGATGACTCTGCCAAACGGTCAGCCACCGCCCGGCCGACATGGGCCTGGAAGGCTTCCCTGAACGGATGCTTTCCGCCGCCGGCATACCAGCCCCAGGAACAGAACCGGTAGTCCGCCGGATCTTCAACCAAGCCGGCCCGCACAGGGTTCATCTCGATATACTTCACGCATTCCCAGACCGCGTTGTTTCCCTCCAGAACGCCGCTCTTGAATCGGTCCGCCCACAGGCGGCCGCGGAAAAATTGGGGACAGCTTGTCTATTAACAGATGTCCGTTCCTGCACACGCAGATCTCCCCGCTTCACGCACACTGCCTTCCGCACGTTCCGTCACCAACCACTTGACATCGCCCTG
>CAJXKU010000311.1 GCA_913055945.1 uncultured Lentisphaerota bacterium
GGAAGGGGGAGCGGATTGGTCTGGGGGAAGAATTACGGTTGCGGAAAGGGGTGCACCGTATCGATCTGATAACATTGGCGCGACGCGGCGAAACGTTGCCGCAGCCGCTGTGGCAGAGACAGGGGCAGTCCTCGCCCCGGAAATTGCCACGAGAAAGGCTTTGCTCTCCGCATTATCCATCCGCTTTAAGGGTGACCTCGCGGCAAGAAGATCAACAGGGACCGGGGGTGGAATTCAGCATCCGGCACGGCTTGTTCTTCCCGTTGGTCGGCAAACAGGTGTTCAGCCTTGTGGCGCAGATTATGGACTCCGCTTCCGTCGAAGCGCCCCAGGGAAAAGGATCTCTCTATTTCGGGGGACGTAGGCATCCCTCGGGTACACCTTTTTTCTTCAGCGGCTACCGAATTCCGGAATTGCGGGTGAGTACAGATACGCAGGAAGATTCGGTGTCCACTCTGACACTGCCGCCCCGCTTTGTGTGGGAAGCGGCTACGGACATCAACAGGACACGTATGCAGATCGAGGATCTGCCGGTCTCCGTCTGGGACCGCGATCGTTTTGATATCGAATACCGTGTTCGTGAGTTTCCTGCATCCCTCCGGTCCGGCGATGTTTCGGCTTTATATATCGAGGCGGCCTCCTACGACAGGCAGAACAAGGTGTTAGAAAAAGAAAAACTGCCAAGCGGAGAGGGACAATTGCGAAAAGCCAGTACGATGACGCGCCGGAATGGGCGGGCTGTTTCAAAGCTGAAATTCACATGTGGGCTGGGGGATACAAACATTGCTCCCCCGGAAGCTGTACGGCTGACGCGCCCACAAAACGGGCGTAATGTTACCGCGTGCGGTCAGCGGTTGCGCCGCGAAGGTCAAGATGCCGTTCTGGTCGTCCCCGGGCTGGCGGATGTTGGGCAGAATCCCTTTGATTACAGGGCCGTGCAGAAAGGCAACAGCAGAAAACATCTCGTGATTGTCGACGAATATGTAGCGGCTCAAAATCCGCCATCCATGAAAATTCCCCTGGAAAAAACGCTGGAAGATCGACTTGAGTTTGAGGTGAACCGTCAATCTATTCCGACACTGGCTCAGAGCCGTTGTGCTTCCAGTCTACGGAAATTCCAGCTTCTGGACGCTGTTTTCGAAGCGGACCCCAGCCACGTGTGCTGGGCCGTAGGTGTGTCCGAGATGCGGGCGGGTGTATCACGGGAAGAGCTTCGACGCCGGTTGATATTTTTGACACTGATGACTTTTGAGGAAGGTGCATTACCCGTACTGGTGACTCCACCGCCGCTTCCTGATGTATCTGCAGGAAAGACGCGCCGCGTGGCCTACATGATCAAACGGCTGGGTACGAGGCTGGACATCCCCGTGGTAGATCTTTATTCCCACTCGAAGAGTGCCCTCGGAAGTTCTGAAGAAAAGGATCATATGTTTTCTGCAGAGAAGGGGGGCATGCGTACGCTCAGCTTGAATAAGCAGGGACAGCGTCTTTTTACCGACCTCTTACGACGGGTTACAGGAAAAATTGAATCGGAAAGCTTATTCCGTCCCGGCAGGGATTAGTTTGAACGCAAAATCTTTCCGAAATTCCGGCATACTGAGGTTGAGCCGGGAAGTGGCCTCCTGTTGGGAGCTTCCTTTCACTCTGATCTTTCTTTCCTTCCGGATCCTGCCGGTGCGCGGGTTCCAGATCTGGAAAAGATAGACACCCGGCTCCGGGGCTCGGATCTCAAGTTTAAACTGTTCCTTAACATCCGGGTGTGAATACGTGTTCCGGCGGAAGTAGTTCCGATCATACGCCCATCCCAGAACCCGCTGACTGTTACGTAGCAGTTTTACATTGATGTTCCGATTTCCCGCTTTCTTTGTGTCGGCCTTCATACCGCGTCGGTCTTCAGCCTTTATGTAGGAACGTAGCGCTGCGTAGTGGTTGTACAGATTCTGCTCGTCGACAAAGGCGAACCACCACAGCATAGGGGGGATGGCTGCTCGCTCGAACCAGCCGTGCCATAAACCCAGATGAACCTGCCGTTGAAGGGCATGTGTGTCATCTCCATGGGGGGAGCCGCCATATTCCGTAATAAGCGTTGGCTTTTCCAGCTTCTCACCGTAACGCACGGTGCCTTTAAAGAAACGCAGGATTTTCGGGATTGAGCCTGCATATGCGTCTGTCGTTAAAAAGTCCAGTGTCTCTATGCCCGCCACGTCGCTGTTGATGACTGTGTAGTTCGAGCTCCAATGCGTTGTGACAAGATGGTTGTACGGATCGATCTCCTCGAGAAATTTCGACATTTCACGATGCCATTGGGCCATTGGGCGTTTTTTGTAGAAGTTGTTGTTATTCCCGGTTAAATTGATCTCGGAGAACAGTTTCCAGGCAAGAATGTGGGGAGAGTAGGACCATCTGGCCACAATGTATCGGGCGTAGCGTTTAAACGCTTGTTTGGCACGTTTATTCCTGAAGTACTCTTCGGGGGAGTCCAAAAATCCTCCGTTGTCTTCGTTGTATGGGTTCTGTTCCCATTCTTTGTCGACAAAGGTGCTGAATTTTCCGTGATTGTGTAATACAAGGTACAGATAAACGTCGTGTTTTTCCGCCAGCTCTACAATCCTGTCAAGTAACCAGGCGCGGTATTGATTCATATGACCCACACCGTGGAAACCGGGCGCATTCGGGATCCATTCCAGCGCCACCCACCAGGAGGACATCCATACTTCTGCGACGTTTATGCCGTGCTTTTCATATTCGGCGAACAGTTCCCGGTAAACGTCCAGGCCTTTGTCCTCCCACTGAGAAAAAGGGATGATTTTTTTATAGCGCGTATCGTAGGGCGTGCGTAAGTTAATGCCGACACCCTGGAAGATTTCTCCTGTGTCGTATTGCAGATAACGGAAATGATCGGGGTCGCGCTCCACGAAACCTTTGTAGTGCGAGGGTGCTTTCTCGACGGAAAAAGACACGGAAGAGAGGGCGGACACCTTGCCGTGGCGTTCGGCTTTTATTTCTGCAAGGTATTTGCCCGGCATCTTCGGCGTGAAGCGGATGTTAAAAGTGGGGCGGCCATAAGGGATCAATCCCGGAGGGGTTTTACGAGACGGATCTTCGAGGAATCCTTCGTAGTAAAAGGCCGGTACCGTGATCGTTTTTCCATCCGGGCGCAGAATTTCGGCGGTTATGTCGATATCCGCCTTGTCAAACGGATTACGGAATGCGGTTTGGAGTTGCATCCTGAACGTCACTTTGTTTCCGACGCTGGGCGACTCCGGCGTGTACCTCAGGCTTTCCAGGCGGACTTCGTCCTGCTCTTGGGTTCTGTGTACAAGGCGGGGTCGCAGAACAGCAATATTCGCTGAGATCTCTTCGTCGGCGTTTTTCGGGCCTTCAAATTTGCAGCCGAATTCCTGAATGCGTCGGGGCGTGAGCTGGTGCCAGGGGCGATTGTGTCCTTTCGGCTTCCACTTTTCTGCTGCCTCTGCTCCGGTCAGCGGCAGACTGAAGGAAACCAGACCTTTCGTATTCGGGGTGAGCGGCAAGCGTATTTGCCGCCAGAGCGAATCCCAGTTTTTGGTGAAAAAATACACATGGCAACCCTCGGGTAAGTGAGACGGTACGAGGAGCGTAATGTGTAACTCTTCCCATCCGGCCCACGATTTCTCAACAGGGCGCAGAAATTCTTTGGATGCAGACAGGTCGAGGGGCAAACATGTCCAGTCCAGCTCCTGGTACCGTCTCGGCATCGCAGGTGGTTTCCGCTCGTCCAGAGTCTGCGTTTTTGCTTTCTCCGGTTCCGGGTATTCGCGCATCAGCCACTCAGCTTTCGGCAGCTTCTGGAATGCGGCATCATTTGAGGCATCCGGCGGGTGGGGTTCAGCAGAGATCACTTGTCCTGATAGAGCAAGAATCAGCGCTCCTGTTAG
>CAJXKU010000312.1 GCA_913055945.1 uncultured Lentisphaerota bacterium
GTTTTTACCCGGCGAGTCTCATACGAGCCTGACCGCCGGCCAAAGTCCTGACACCCCAAACAAGAGACTAATCGGGGGTTTGACTGTAAATAATCGCTCCACGCAGTGGTCTCATACGAAAACGGCGGATCACCATATGTCGGCGTGAAAGGCCGGTTCAATGAAAGATGGTGTGAAGGTCGGACACGGTATTGAGGCGCTTTCTGAGGTACGACGAATTTACGCCGATTCTACAACATCGACCCGAGCCAATGAGACATGGAGGGGCCACCACCTCCATGGTCTGACCGTTATTTTTCCTACTGACTCGGGGAATTCTGCTTGATCAGGATTTTCAGAGAACGCTTCGGGCTGAGGTATTCGGAAGCGAGCTCGTTGATCTCTTTCTGTGTGATGGATCGGATGTCTTCCTGCATTGATTGCGCCCATCGGAGACGTTCGGGCTGTTCCCGGCATTTGAGCAGCACGCTGCGCATCCAGTAGGAGTTGCTTCGGACGGCTTCTTCAAGTTTAGACAACATCGGGTTTTTGGCCCGGGTCAGTTCCTCTTTACTGATGCCTTTTTCGGCCAGATTTTCACCGATCTGCTGAATGGTTGAAGCGAGCGTTTCCACGTGTTCCGGGGCAGTCAGTACGGTTGCAGCAATATAGCCGTAATCGGGGTATGTGTCGCTAAGGTTCGTCCAGGCGCCGGGGCTGTAGGTTTTTGCCTCTTTCTCCCTCAGGTTTATTCGGAGCTTGTTGGACAGGATGCGCCCGAGAATCTGCAGCCGCCGCGTGCGGCTGATGTTGAACATGTCAGGCCCGGGCCAGCACACTAAGGCCGTGGATTTCGGGATTTCACTGGTGTACGTGAAGGTTTTTTCGGACACCTTCCGTGGAAACTTCACCTGCCTGCGCTCTTCGTACCGACGTTTTTCCGAACGCCTCTCGGGGAGAGCACCGAAGGTTTCCCGGAAAAGTTCGATGAGCCGGGCTTTTTTGAAATCTCCTACGATTGATATCGACATGGCGGCGCGTTGCAGTGGACTGGACAGCCACCGCTGAACTTCGCGGAGATTCCTTTCCATCATTTCCGCCTTGGGCGGGAAGCCGAAGCGCTCATCACCGGAGGCAAGAAATGTCAGGACTTCATCCTGAAAAACGCCCTGAGGCGTGTGTTTAAGTTTTCTGTATTTTTTGCGGAGGTCTTTTCGAGCCTGACGCAGTGCTTCTTCGCGATATCCCGGTGCGACAAGGTAAGCAGCCATCAACTGCAGCTGCTTT
This sequence comes from uncultured Lentisphaerota bacterium, assembly GCA_913055945.1. Lineage (GTDB taxonomy): Bacteria > Verrucomicrobiota > Lentisphaeria > Oligosphaerales > CAJXKU01 > CAJXKU01. Next base: position 1,267 of record CAJXKU010000312.1, read on the forward strand.
TTCAAGTCTTCCGGCGTTGTCTGCCCGTTGAGGATGAATGCGTCGTCAGCGACGTTGAAATTCACCTCCACGTTGTTTCCCGCAAAAAGCCGCTCGAGCTGATCCGCGCTGTGCTTGACAAGTCCCCCTTCTGTAAACGTCCGGGATGCGATTACACTCAGCCCGGGTTTGTTTTCCGGGAGCGTTAATTTTCCGCCGCCGAACCGGACGGAGATATGGATCTTATTTTCCTGAAAATCGGTTTGTTTCAGGTTGAGTTTTGTGTTATTGGAAAAGGTGAGGAGACTGATGTCCAGATCTTCGTTCTGTTTTTGCTCTGCGACTTCCCCGGCGGGACCGAAATCTGTGTAGGCGAATTCGTCCGTCTTCTGGGCCTCCGGAGGTTTGACGTCTTCTTCTCGGCTTGTTCTGAACGTCTGGAGAATCTTCTGTTCAGGTTCCTTGAGGGTCACGTTCCCGGAGACAAAGATGTTCCTGTTCTCGCTGTTCCAGGTACGCCGGAGAGCAGAAAGCGCTTCGGCCGGGGTCACCCCTTCAAGCGCAGTCCGGGCGAAATCAAGGTCGTATGTCGGTGTGGTGAAGACTTCGTTTCGGTTGATACTCCTGACAATGGTGTCCGCGATCTGTCCTGACTTGCGGGTTGAGGCCGACTTCGCCTCTTCGCGGTATCGGGCCAGGAGCTTTGCTTTGGCCTCTTCCAACTCAGCTTTTGTAAAGCCGTGTTTCAACGCACGGCGCAGCGTCTGTTCTGCGGTTCGCAGTGCGTCTTTCCAGTCCTCCGGAGAGCAGGTCAGTCTGACACTTCCCCAGGTTATGAAGTCCATCCAGTCGAACGCATCGGCAGTGCCTTTATTGAAGGGGGCGTTTTCCTTTTTTGACTGAATCTCAAGACGTCGGGAAAGCATCTGGTGGGAAAGTTGACGGTATAAATGTTTACGTCTGTTTGCACGGGTGTCCCGGGGAGACTGACACGGTTTGATTGTTTCAATCTGTACCGTGGTCTCGGATGCTTCTTCCTCTCCATGGAAACCAGCACGCGGTTTGTCAGGCAGGAACGGATCTTCAAGGTCAAGTGATGGCGGGGGGTCTTCCGCGCGCGCTATCGAAGAAAAGTGCCGCTGAATCAGCTTTTCCATGCGTTCAACCTCGAGATCTCCGGTCACTACTACTGCTATGCGGCTGGGTGTATACCACCGTCTGTAAAAATTAAGGAAACGTTCCCTGGGGGCGTTTTTTATGATCCGTTCTTTGCCTATAGGATGGCGCTTTGCCACGAGATGATCGGGGAACAGAAACTTCATGTGGGCTTTATGGATCCGATACTCCACCGTGTCGCGGGTCCGCTGCTCACTCAGGATGACACCGCGCTCGTCGTCGATATCCTCTTCCCGCAGCAGCATACCCGTGGCATAATCCCGGAACAGTTCCAGGCCTGTGTTCAGCATCTCCTGGTCATTCTCGGGAAGTTGAAGCTTGTACACGGTTTTCTCATAGCCGGTGTGGGCGTTTGTGTCAGCACCGAAGGCCATGCCCAGCTCCTGGAAGTATTTCACCATCTTGCCCGCGGGATAATGTTCGGTTCCGTTAAAGGCCATGTGTTCGATGAAATGGGCCAGTCCCCGCTCGTTCTCCTTTTCCATAAGTGAGCCGCAACGGACAAATAATCGCATTGCCACCCTGTTCGGCGGCTCGTCGTGGGGACGTATAGCGTAACGGAGACCGTTGTCGAGCTTGCCCCATTTAACTTTAGGGTCAGGCTTCAGGTCGCTTCCCTTATGGGGCCAGGCGTTTTCGAACGCCGCGCAGGTATGGGGCAGAACGAAGGCGGAGAGGACAACAAGTTGAAGGGCTTGCAGAAGAATTGAAATTCTCATGGTTCATTTCTTTTGTTTGGCGTTGTAACAGGTTTTACTTGCTTGAGGTGTGTTCGTTCCCCATAGACAGCGATTTTACCGGATAGTTTCAGCGTGTACGAGTAGCGTGAGTTCCGGAGGGCCGAAGGCCCGGTGCATCTTATGAGGGAAGCTGAGTTTGCAACCGATCGGCGAAGTCGCAAGATCCCGACCTTTATAAAGTGTCGGGGCCGATCTCTGGAGTGATCCCGATCTCCGCAGGAGCATCGGGACTTTGGTAAGCCGCGCCTTGGCGCGGCGACTTTTTCTGCGATGCGAAAGGCCGAACCAGGGTTCGGCCTACGAGAGTCCCGATGCCCCTGCGGGGATCGGGATAGGCCGCCGCACTCCCAAAGATGCTTCGCATCAGTATTGTGAACACCGAACAAACCTTCGGCTCAATTGTACTTGAACCAATGGTTACTTATCGAGAGTTTGCGTTTAACAATCCCCGTTATGTTGCAAAAAAACAACTGATTCATAGTAATTTCCCTTATTGCGGGCTTATAGAAAGCGTTCACGCAACATAACGGGACAAAGTTACAAGGCGCATTTCGCAATTTTCTTATCCCGCAAGGCAAGTGACAGACCGTGCAACGTATAAGCTATGTTTCCGCACTTCTGCCGTTTGTTTAAACGGTTATCAGCGAAGATTTAGTCAAGGCAATTCGGATACAGCACACTAGCTTGGCTGCATTAGACACGTCACCCTTTCCGAAATATCTCACATTTTGCGGGTGTATA
>CAJXKU010000313.1 GCA_913055945.1 uncultured Lentisphaerota bacterium
TTCAGGTTAAATCTGCCTTGGTCCGGGCTTATAGAGACCAATGACGCAACATAACGCCGCGCACCACATAACTCACTCAGATGAGCAAACCGAACGCCATAGTATTAAAATTGTTGAGTAGGTTCCCCACGCTATACTGGTAACCCTTATGAGTTTCGGGTCCACCGACGGCGGGTGGAGCTACCATGAGCGTTTCATACGATGTTGCGGTTTTTCAGGTTTATATACGGGGGGATTAGGGGAAATTCTTAGTCGCCTTTCGCCTGATAAGGCACACAGTATATATAAGAATGGTTTCAGAAAAGTCATCCGCTAAAACCAACAAACAAACCCGAAAAGGAGAGAGCAGGATGCAGTACAGAAAACAGATTGTCATGATTGCGGCCCTGACGAGCGTGGCGTTGACCAACACATTGTTCGGGCATTGCGAAATCCCCTGCGGGATCTACGATGATCGGGCACGCGTGGAAATGATCCGTGAACATAGCCGGACCATTGAAAAATCCATGAATAAAATACGCGAGCTGCAGGAACAGGAAGACAAGAGCTATAATCAACTCGTGCGATGGATCACAAACAAGGAAGAGCACGCCAACAAGATCCAGAAAATCGTGTATCAGTATTTCATGAATCAAAGAATAAAAGTGGTTTCTCAAGAAGATAATGAAGATTACGAGACGTATGTTCAACAGATTACCCTTCTGCATCGAATGCTGGTGCAGGCGATGAAGTGTAAACAGACCACAGATACCGCGCACATTGAAAATCTCCGAACGCTGGTGGACAGATTTGAAAACAGTTACTTCGATGAACACAAGCATTGAGCGCTTTTTCAACTGCAGGTTAGATTAGATTTCATGTAATCCTGAATGCCTGGTAAAGAGGAAAGGCAGAAAATGAAGGCAGTGGCAATCAATGAGTTCGGAGGGCGGGAAAAACTTGAGCTCATGGACCTTCCTCGTCCGCACGCAGGGAGTAATGAGCTTCTGGTTGGTGTTAGAGCCGCCGGTGTAAATCCCGTTGACTGGAAAATTCGCGAGGGCTGGTTCAAAGATGTGTTTGACCATCGCTTCCCGGTCATCCTGGGGTGGGATGCAGCAGGCGTAATTGTTGAAGCGGGGGGCGAGGTAACCGGCTTCCGGGAAGGAGATGAGGTCTTTGCGTACTGTCGTAAACGGGAAGTCGCAGAAGGCGCATACGGCGAATATATAACATTGTCGGCGGACGCTGTGGCTCATAAACCGGAATCTATGTCTTTTGAGGAGGCGAGTTCCGTTCCTTTGGCCGCCCTCACCGCATATCAGGCCCTTTTCGATGCAGCCACGCTGTTCGCTGGCGAAACGGTTTTTATTCATGCCGCGTCTGGGGGCGTAGGCACATTCGCGGTCCAGCTCGCAAAGAATCACGGCGCGTACGTGCTGGGCACAGCAAGCAGCGCCAATCATGACTACCTGCGAAAACTTGGCGTAGATCGCCCTATAGATTACCGCACGGAAGATCCGTGCAAAGTTGTGTGCGAAGAACAGAATTGCCGGGTCGATGTGGTTTTTGACTGTCTGGGCAACGGAACGCTGTTAAAGAGTCAGGCGTTTACAACAGCAGAAAGCCGCAATGTCTCCATCGTTGACACTGACGCCGTAAAAACATTACAGGATGAAGGGAAGAAAGCTGATTTTGTTTTTGTAAAACCGGATGGCGCTCAACTCCAGGAAATACGCGGAATGATCGACACAGGCTGGCTGAGCACGCACTTAGCCGCCGTTTATTCCCTGGAGGAAGCCGCGAAAGCGCATGAACACATTGAAGCCGGGCATACCCGGGGCAAGATTGTGTTGACCCCCTCCTGATTGTGAAAACACTACGAACACTCGCCGCTGAAAACGCTCTCACGTTCAGCCATTGCATTTATATTGTCTCTTAAGAGGCGCTTTGGCCTGAAACTTCACTTCCCTGGTACGGCACGTTATTTTCCCGTGCTTACAGTAAGTGTCTGAAAAACGTACGTTCCGTTCCGTAGAGAAAGACTATGCCGGAAGAAAACAAATTAACCCCTGCAATGCGTCAGTTCCTGGAGATGAAAAAGGAACTGTCCGACGACACAATCCTCTTTTTCCGCATGGGTGACTTCTATGAACTTTTTTTCGATGATGCGGAACAAGGGGCTTCGTTAATGGACGTGGTGTTAACTCAGCGCAACGGCGTGGCCATGTGCGGCGTTCCTTACCACGCTGCACAGACCTATATTGCCCGCCTTGTGGAAAAAGGCCTGAAAGTTGCAATCGCCGAACAGATGGAGGATCCCAGTCAGGCAAAGGGCCTTGTTAAGCGCGAGATAACGCAGGTCGTTACACCGGGTACAGTGACCAGTGACGAAGTCCTGTCAGCTTCTGAAAGTAATTTCCTCGTGGCCGTTGCACCGACCCGCCGTGAGCATTACGGGCTCGCCTTGATCGATGTAAGCACCGGGGACTTCCGAACCACAGAACTGGCGGGAACCGGAAGTCTGGAGACGGAGCTGCATCGACTGCAACCGGCGGAGTGCCTACTGCCGCAGGGGGTATACCACGAATGGGAAGAGAATGATCAATTCCCGGACGCCCCTTCTGAAATGATCTGGACACCCGGTGAAGACTGGATCTTCGACAATGACATTGCGGAAGAAACCCTTTTAAACCACTTCGGTGTTGCCTCTCTGGAAGGATTCGGGTGCCGCGGCATGCCCCAGGCTGTTCAGGCAGCGGGAGCAATCTTTCAATACAGCCGAAACAGCCTGCGCACCGATGCCGCACATATTACCTCGCTGCGTGTGTACCATCCTGAGTCTTATATGGTCCTCGACCGAATCTCCCAGCGCAACCTTGAACTCCTTGAATCCCTGTTCACCGAGGGGAGCAACGCAACATTATTCAATGTGCTGAACACGACGGTAACCCCTATGGGCACGCGCCTGCTGCGGGAGTGGATCCTCCGGCCGCTCCGGGACGTAACGGTGATCCGGCAGCGCCAGGAGGTAATCCAGGCCTTTACCGAAGATCCGCTGCTTCTTACCGAATTGCGCGAAGCTCTCCATAACGTTCGCGACCTCGAGCGCACCATTACACGGGTCAATCTGGGCTCAGCCAACGCACGTGACCTCCTACTGCTGCGAAACGGCCTGGCCAGCGTTCCGGGCCTGCGGCACCTGCTCGAGTCACTGGAGACAGAAATCACCGAAGACCTGCGCAGCAAACTGGTTGACCTTCCGGACATTCAGGAACACATCAGCAACGCCATCGTTGATGATCCGCCACAGACCGTACAGGAGGGCGGAATTATACGCAGCGGCTACAGCGAAGAACTCGATCAACTGCAGAAAGGTGCCAGCGAAGGGAAGAGCTGGATCGCATCTCTGCAGACAGACGAACAGGAACGAACGGGCATCAAGTCTCTCAAGGTCCGGTACAATAAAGTCTTCGGTTATTACATAGAAGTGACGAAGCCGAACCTGCACCTGGTCCCGGATGATTATATCCGTAAACAGACGCTTGTAAACGCGGAGCGCTTCATCACGCCCCAGCTTAAAGAAGTCGAGGATAATGTCTTAGGCGCGGAAGAAAAGAGCAAGTCCTTGGAATACGAACTATTCCAGAACCTGCGCAACGAGGTGGTAGAGCAAACGGGCCGGATTCAGAGTATCGCGCAAGCCGTTGCCATGCTTGACGTGCTTGCTTCGCTCGCTGAAACTGCTTCCCGTAACAGATACTGCCGCCCGCGAGTGAGCAACGACAGTACGCTTGTCATCAAAAACGGTCGGCATCCGGTGCTTGATCATCTGATGACCGAAGACGAATTCGTCCCCAATGATACGGAACTGGATACAGAAGAAAACCAGCTTGCCGTGAGTACCGGCCCCAACA
>CAJXKU010000314.1 GCA_913055945.1 uncultured Lentisphaerota bacterium
TGCAAACTGAGGCTCTGCACTGACAACGAGTACGAGCATTATGTTGCGTGGACATCTTGTTTAACTACAGATTTCACGGTAATGCGCACTAATGAAAGGTTTTTTCGCAACATAACGCCGCGCACCACATAACTCACTTTATGTTGCACGCAACATAAAGTGAGCTCTGGCCCTCGATGAGGCAACTGCGCAAGAGTCCTGGGCTTTTGGAGGTTCATCAGGCGCAGAATCCAACGCCGGCTGTCTATGACCGCGCGTGTCGATGTTTCAAAACAGCGCGGACCCCAGAGGCTGCTACACCGGAAACTCCTGAATTGGAGGGCCTAAGGCCCTGGTTCAGCGTAGCCCAAAATTATAACCTTGGGTGAATACAGACGAAAACCATATGCCGGCCTGAAAGGCCCGTTCAATGAAAAATGGTTAGGATTATAGCTGCGAGAAAAAGACTGCAGGAAGTCCACGTAGCGAGCCGCTGTATCAGCAGGTTTTGCCTCCATTTGTATTCAGGTGTCGCACTTGTTATAGTTCATAGGGACAATGTTGTTGGGAGTTAGAATTCAGCATTGATGACTACCGGAAGGTTTGACATAATGAACCGGCGGCAGGACTGGAGACGGGTGTTTCGCCCGTTATATGGCGTATAGTAGAACGGCGGGGTACCACCCTCCCCAAAGGGGGTTGTTCGGGGATCAAGTTTTGTAAAGAGGTGTGACCCATCCGTAAAACATCGGGAACGTGCGGTAACTCCGGAGATGTGAACGACGTAAAAGGTTATAACGAATGACGGCTGAGAAGAAGGGAAAAGATACAGCGACAGAAGCGGGGCAGAAAAGTTCTGAACAACCCCCTCCCCCTGAAACACCATCTGACAAGCGCTTTCCTGTCGTGGGCATCGGAGCCTCAGCCGGCGGATTGGAAGCGTTGCAGGAGTTCCTCCGGAACCTGCCGGACGATACGGGGATGGCTTTTGTGGCGATCACCCATCAGCATCCCGACCACACCAGTATGCTGCCCGATCTGCTTAGCAAGTGCACCAAAATGTCCGTCGCGGAGATAGCGGACAACACACCTCTGGCGCCGAATCACGTTTACGTTGCTCCGCCGGGCGGTTATGTAGCGCTTATGCATACAACACTGTACCTGGTGGAAGGTCCAAAAGCCGAAATGCCGCCGTTACCGATCGACTTTTTTTTTCGATCCCTGGCCGAAGATCAGGAGGATTACGGCATCTGCATCGTCCTGTCGGGAACTGCGACGGACGGCACGCTCGGGCTGAAGGCTGTCAAGGGCCGCTCCGGCATGGCCATGGTCGAGGACCCGAGCGCAGCCGCTTACGCGGGCATGCCGTCCAGTGCCATTGCCACAGGGGTTGTGGACTATATTCTGACACCGGCGGCTATGCCCGGTCAGCTTGCGGCTTACGGCAAGGCTATCCCCGTCTACACGTCACGCGACGAGGAGACACAGGAAGCTTCGACACAGCTTGACCAATATCTGCAGAAGATCTTCATGCTCATCCGTTCGCGTACCGGCCATGATTTTTCCTCCTACAAGCCAAGCACTATGCGGCGGCGGATCGAGCGACGGATGAACGTCCACCAGGTGGAGGAGCCCGCCCATTATGTTCGGCTCCTTCAGGAAAGTCCGCAGGAGGCGGAGTCGCTGGTTAAGGAACTGTTAATCGGCGTAACGCGGTTTTTCCGCGATCCGGAGGCATTCCGCACCCTGGGGGAGCAAGCATTGCCCGAACTTATGAAAGCGCGTACCGCAGGTGGTGCTTTTCGTGTATGGGTACCGGGTTGCGGCAGCGGCGAGGAAGCGTATACTGTAGCTATTCTGCTGAACGAGTGTATGCAGCAGATGGACAAATCCTTCGACTTACAGGTATTCGGTACAGACCTGGACAAGGAAGCCATTGAGGTAGCGCGCCGCGGCGAATATCCGGCGGGTATTGCCGCCGATGTACCTGCTGACTATCTGAAACGTTATTTTTCTGAAGAGGACGGCACTTATACCGTATCTAAACAGATCCGCGAGATGCTCGTGTTTGCTCCGCAGAATGTGATCGCTGATCCGCCGTTCACCAATCTGGACCTCCTGAGCTGCCGTAACCTGCTCATCTACCTGAACGCCGACATCCAGAAGCGGCTGCTGCCGTTGTTCCACTACACGCTGAAGCCCGACGGTCTGCTGATGCTCGGCACATCGGAGACGATTGACGGTTTTACAAATCTGTTTGACCCGGTTGAGAAACGGCAGAAGATTTTCAAACGCAGGGAAGGCTCAGGCGTCACTACAATGCCCGCAGCAGCACCTCGCCAGCAGGCGGCGGATGAACAACAAGAAGAGTTCCCCGGTTCCGGCTTTGCGCCTGCTCCCAAGCCGCCGCATATCTCCTCACAGATTGAGAAACTGCTGCTCAATCGTTTTGTCCCGCCTACCGCGGTTATCAACGAACGCGGTGACGTGGTGTACATCCAGGGGCGTACCGGCAGGTATCTGGAGCCGCCTGCCGGTCAACCCAGTTTCAACATTTATAAAATGGTCCGCGAGGGGTTAGAAGTCCACCTCAGTGCTGCAATCCGGGAAGTGCTGTCGCAGGACCAGGATGTTGTCCGTGAATGCATTCCCGTCAAAAACAACGGTGACCAGGCTCATGTGGATCTGTCCGTCACCCGGATCACTGAGCCTGAAACTTTGCAGGGGTTGTTAATGGTCTGCTTTCGCCCCACGCCACCGCCGCGTACGCCGGATGAACCTTCTGCTGCTACAGAAACGGCCACGGCCGGTGACGCCGATACTACGGCCGAGTATGTGGAACAACTTGAGCGTGAACTGAAGTATACGAAAGAATCGTTGCAGTCCACCGTTGAAGAGCTGGAAACCTCGAATGAGGAACTCAAGTCCACCAACGAAGAGCTGCAGTCGACCAACGAGGAACTGCAGAGCTCAAACGAAGAGATGGAGACCTCAAAGGAAGAGACGCAGTCGCTGAACGAAGAGTTGACAACCGTCAACGCCGAATTGGAGGCCAAAGTGGAGGAGCTGTCCCGTGTCAACGACGACATGCAGAACCTGCTCAACAGCACCGATGTTGCTACCATCTTCCTCGACAACGAGCTGGCCATCAAGCGTTACACGGAACAGGCGAAAAACATTATCAACATCATTCCGACGGATGTGGGTCGTCCTTTGGCGGATTTGGGGACCCTGTTGCGCGAAGAGGAACTGGTGCAGGATGCGGAAGAGGTGTTGAAAACGCTGCAGCGGAAGGAAAAAGAGGTAACGACGACGGACGGCACGTGGTACCTTATGCGTTTGGCCCCTTATCGCACCGCGGAGAATGTGATCGATGGCGTGGTGGCGACGTTTGTGGATATCAGCACAACCAAGCAGTTGGAAGATGGGGAAGAAAACGCCCGGGAACTGTTGCAGAGCGTATTCGACACCATTCGTCAGCCGGCCCTTGTGCTGGACACAGACTTGCGAGTGGAACGGGCAAACGCCAGCTTTTATCGGGATTTCCGTACAAACAGAAAAAAGACAGAAGGGCAATTGATCTACGATGTCGGTGCCGGCGAATGGGATATCCCGGAGCTGCGCACGTTGTTGGAGGAAATGATTCCGCAGAAAACCATTGTCGAAGATTACGAGGTCTCTGCTAGTTTCCCGAAAATCGGGGAACGTGTGTTCCGCCTGAATGCCCGCCGTCTCGAATGCGAAACCGGATTGCCGGGGGTGATTCTTCTAACTATAGACGACGTGACTGGGTAGGCAGTAGTCATTGCGCTAAAAAGAAGTACGCGCATTTATCCTAAATTTCGCAGTTGATTTTGTGGTTGCATATGCAAGGCAGCGAGACGAAGCTGTAGCTCCTACTGCGAGTCG
>CAJXKU010000315.1 GCA_913055945.1 uncultured Lentisphaerota bacterium
ACAATGTTCGCCTATACCCTGATGCCGAACCACATACATTTGTTCTTTAAAGTAGGTGCCGCGAGCCGAGCGGCACCTGATAAAGGAGGTTCCTCTCGGCTCGAGGAACCTACTTGGGCCAGCCAAGAAAGTGGCTATCAAATCTGCGCTTCAGCTTGAACTCGAAATAAAAGCGATTCATACTAAAAGGACCACCAATGCCAAAAAACCCGACATCGCATCCTCAGCTTTTAGCGGACAGCCAGCGCGATCTCTTCGAGAAGTCCTACGAAGAACGCGTCCAGGAGGCTGAACAGCAACCGGTCGAATGCCTGGGCATGACCTTTACCAATGACGCTGAACGCCGTGACTATTTCCTGACTCGCCTCGAAGAGGGCCTAAGAGAACTGCACGACAAACTCAGCGGGGTCCCCTTCACGACCGTGGATAACGCTGTGGAGCATCTCGCGTCTGTCGAGAAATGGCCCATGGCACCACCGCAAAGTGACGGGACCATCGACCGTGAACGCTTGCGGGAAACAGCCGAGCAGATGCTGCACGCCGAAAAGTCGAAGGACATGTTGCAGCGCTGGAAAGATGTAGTGGGGTTTCCCCACGGCGATATCCGGGATATTCTCCGCCTCTCAGACCCGCCGTACTACACGGCATGCCCCAATCCGTTTCTCAACGACTTTATCGACCAGTACGCGAAACCATACAACCCGGACACCGACGACTACAGTCGGGAACCTTTTGCCGCGGATGTCAGCGAGGGCAAGAACGATCCCATCTACAATGCCCACTCCTATCACACCAAGGTACCGCCGAAAGCGATCATGCGTTATATCCTGCATTACACCGAACCCGGCGACCTCGTATTCGACGGGTTCGCCGGCACCGGCATGACCGGCGTCGCCGCACAGCACTGCGGGGATAAGGACGCAGTGGAAAGCCTCGGTTACAAGGTCGCACCTAACCAGACCGTGTACGAAGTCGGAACGGACGAGGAAGGCAGTGAAACCCGCACGGAATTCTCAAAACTGGGCGCACGCAAAGCCATCCTGAACGACCTCTGTCCCTCGGCGACGTTTATAGCGTACAACTACAATACCCCCGTTGACGTCGAAGCGTTTGAACAGGAAGCCAACCGTATCCTCCGGGAAGTCGAGGAGGAATGCGGCTGGATGTACGAGACGTATCACACCGACGGCAAAACGAAAGGGCGCATCAACTACACGGTGTGGTCAGACGTGTACGTCTGCCCCGACTGCGCACGCGAGGTTGTATTCTGGGAAGCGGCGGTGGATAAACAGGCAGGCAAGGTGATGAAGGAATTTCCGTGCCCTCATTGCAACGTAACCTTGACAAAGAAGAACATGGAACGGGCATGGGTCACGAACCACGACCGTGCCATTGACCAGACCATCCGCCAGGCGAAACAGGTGCCGGTGTTGATCAGCTATTCCGTGAACAAAAAACGATACGAAAAAAAGCCGGACGACTTTGATCTGAACCTGATTGACAAAATCCAAAACGCCGAGATTCCCTATTGGTTTCCTACAGATCCAATACCTCAGGGTGACAAGACAGGTGAACCTCACCGCATTGGGATTACTCACGCTCATCATTTTTATACCAAGCGAAATTTGTGGGAATTAACAGCACTTAATGACCGATTACGAGGCAAAGTTAGGTTGGCGTTTCAATCGGTGGTGAGCACACTTAGCTCACGCCTTGTTCGGTATAATCTCGGTAACCGCGGTAATGGGCCATTATCCGGTACTTTATACGTAAGTTCCCTCATAGCCGAATCCCGCCCTACGTGGGTTCTTCCGGGGAAGGTCAGAGATTTTGCTAAAGCCTTTGTGGCTCAAGCTAATTCCTACGCGGAAACTAAGTCAACTTCACTCTTGTACCTACCCCCCAACACTATCGATTATATCTTCACAGACCCTCCGTTCGGCGGTAATCTGATGTATTCAGAACTGAATTTCCTCTGGGAAGCGTGGTTACAAGTATTTACCAACAACAAACCGGAAGCGATCAGCAATAATGTTCAGGGCAAAGGTTTGGTGGAATACCAGCACTTGATGAGCCAGTGCTTCGCTGAGTATTACCGGGTACTGAAACCCGGTCGCTGGATGACCGTGGAGTTTCACAACTCCAAAAACAGCGTATGGAACAGCATCCAGGAAGGCTTGCAGGCGGCCGGTTTTGTCATTGCGGATGTGCGAACGCTCGACAAACAGCAGGGGTCATTCAAGCAGGTCACCTCATCCTCTGCCGTAAAGCAGGATTTGATTATCTCTGCCTATAAACCCAACGGCGGTCTGGAACACCGTTTTCAGCTTTCTGCCGGGACTGAGGACGGGGTTTGGGACTTCATCCGGACGCATCTCAAGCAACTACCGGTCGCTGTAGAAAAAGATGGCCGCATCGAACCCGTGACCGAGCGCCAGAACTATCTCCTGTTTGACCGGATGGTGGCCTTCCACGTCGAGCGCGGCGTCAGTGTACCGATGTCGGCGGCAGAATTCTACGCCGGGCTCTCACAACGCTTCCCGGAGCGCGACAGCATGTTTTTCCTGCCCGATCAGGTAGCTGAATACGACCGCAAACGCATGAAAGCCCGTGAAGTACGTCAATTGGAACTCTTTGTCAGCGGCGAAGCGTCGGCGATTCAGTGGCTGCGTCAGCAATTGGAGCGCAAGCCACAAACATTTCAAGAAATTCACCCTGAGTTCCTGAAAGCCACGCAGGGCTGGCAGAAGAACGAGAAGCCGCTGGAACTGTCCGAGCTTCTCGAACAGAACTTCCTGTGCTACGAAGGCGGTAACTCCATTCCCCATCAGCTCGTATCCTGGATGAAACAGAGCGAACATCTCCGCAAGCTCATCGCTGACGAAGTCGCCAACGGCAATGCAGAAGAACAGCACAACGGGCGCCTCGATACCAACAACAGCATACTGATCAACAGCGCCATGCACCGCTGGTACGTCCCAGACCCGAACGAAAAGAGCGACCTCGAAAAACTGCGCGAGCGCGCCTTACTCAAAGAATTCGAAGAATACCGCCAATTCACCGGCCGTCGTCTCAAACAATTCCGCTTAGAGGCCGTCCGTGCGGGCTTCAAACGTGCCTGGCAGAACCGCGACTACCAAACCATTATAGACGTCGCCGAAAAAATCCCCGACAAAGTCCTTCAGGAAGACAGCAAATTATTAATGTGGTATGACCAGGCAGTGACGAGGATGGGGGCATCTTAGGCCATGGAGAAAAATGCAGATAAAATTGATCCGCTCTTTGATTTTAACAGTAATTCGACAAGTGTCCTTCTGCGTAAAAAACCGGTTTCCACGGTAATTGGCGGAAAAAAATATGAAGGGCAAGGCGAGGTTCGCATGGATTTTTGGCCCCGACCGGGAATCTATATCTATGGATATTTTTCAAATATACCCCCTATGGAAGCATTGCGACTCTGGGCTCGGAACTTTTTGTCACCAGAAAGTTTTTCTGTGAATGGAGATGAATTATCAGGGGGTGCTGTGGCTGTAGGCGGCAACAAAGAAGCTGAAACCTTCTGCGTGAAGTGGGGCAACCTTTCCGAACCTTTTTTGCTTACCGGCAACGATTCAACCACCATACGTAAACTTGTTTTTCATTTGGTTAATTTTACAAATTTTATGGGTACTCGTAGTTGCTCGGAAGCTCGAAATGGTAAGCAGCGGCGTATTCCAATCGTTGACTTGGAGTGGCAGAGCTGGACCGTTAAAGTGAACTCCTTGCTTGAGACAGAGGATAATTTCGACGCATTGAAGACAAATGGCGGTTACCGCCTGACTCATGTCGGATCTGTACAGAAAAACGATGCCTCTACCTTCAGCGG
>CAJXKU010000316.1 GCA_913055945.1 uncultured Lentisphaerota bacterium
CTCCATAACAGTCCTTGCCCTTTTCCTCGACGAAGGTGTCCTCCAAAACACCTCCCTGCTGCCGGTCCACATACATACCACGGCAAGTAAGGCGGTTGACCATGATCCGTATAGGCGTTCTCAGAAACTTCTCGGCTTCTTCGCTCACATACTTATAATTGAAACCGATTCTTTGATACTCGTCGGTCAGGTGTATCGGTTCATTGAAACCGCGGAAAATGAGGTCCGTTCTCCCGGGCCTGCAGGTGACACGCAGAGCTTTGCCGCCGGAAGCACTATCGCCTGTAACCTCAATTATTTCCTCAACCTCATCCCGGGAAAGGACTCGCTTTGCATCCTCTTTTCCCTGTTTCCCGGCTTCATAGTACACCACCTGCAAGTTCTCGGGAATACGTTCAAGGTCCAGCAGCGTCTTCTCACCTTTCGGCCCGGCGATGAATACATCGTCGATGATCATATCGACCGCTCCTTCTGCCCGCGGGGTGATATCACGCCAGTCCCGGTACCACTTAATGCTGTTGTTGAAGCTCCCACCGTTTTCCGGAAAGGTATTCAGAGACAGGGTGACATTGTTTATGGTCATGCGTTCGTTTTCACCCGCGAGTCCCTCGGGATTGCTCAGAAATACGCCATAAGGACTCTTCTGGTCCTGATAACAGAGCGGTAAAGGCATATCAGTGTCATTTTCAATGCTCTTAGAGCCGCCGGTCGGCCTGTCGGGATGTCCCATAAAAGGCGGTATAGATACACGTTGATACCTTTCAGACTCCGTAAACAGCCGGAGCAGTCGCATATTGCTCGATGCTCTGTACCAGTAATCGGGCAGTATCCCCCTCGTTTGATACAAGGGGAATTCGGCCTGGGAATCAGTGACCATGAAGGTGTTAATCTCTCCGGTGGTCACATTCTTTTCCCCGGTTCCTTTCAGATACATCACACCGTCCACCTCATAATGGAGCAGCTCGCCTCTTTTATCCTCATGAGCATGATGCAGCGTCTCCATGGTGTCGTTCAGATAAAAAGCGGCAAAAGGGTTGCCCGCCTTCGGGGAGGGAGCCAGGAACAGGCGGTCCGGTATTTTATACGTCTTCGGATACATGTACTGAATTTTACTCGACATTTCCGGCATTTCCGGTTTTATCCCGAGCTCGTAGAATTCACCGAACTTATCTTCAAGAGCTTCTACTGCCTCCGTTATAGGATAGCGTTTTCCCATCCCTTTGCAGGTAAAATGAGCACCGCCATAATTCCCCGCTAAAAAAGCCTTTTGAGCCGCCCACAGAAATGTCCCGTCTCCCGTGACCTTAGCCATAAGAGCCAGAGCATCGACGTAATGTTTCTGTATTTGCCCGCCGGCGGAAACAGCCAGACCGGTGGGGCTTATCTGATCGCGGTAGCGCTTGAAAGCCGCAACGGCTTTTTCACTCTTAAGCTCGTCTCTTTTGCCGAGAATGAGCCCCAGCTCGATCACTTGTTTGATGTTGTGGTGAATATAGCCCGGTTCATAGCAATCTCCCGCCTCATACCAGTCGTTCCACACACCTTCAGCGTAAGCCCGCCACTTGTCGGCTTTATTCACTTCCGGAAAGTGCTCGGCCGCCAGGGCATGACCGAGCGCATAATGGAAACTTCGGTTGTTAGGGCCCCGCTCCCCTAAGGTCAAGTGCTCAAGTGCGCTTTTACGAACTTTTTCCCGGAAGCCATCCCCTATCAGCCCTTTTTCCGCCAGCCGGTCATAAGCCTGAAAGAAACGTCCTTGAGTAAAAAAGCCCTTGCCGAGCTGACCCACGATTCGGTTCAGCCGAAAAAGAGCTTTTATGTTTTCCGCCGGATCGTCGCTCGCCGCTTCTCTTTTTGCGATTCGGGAATTCTGTTTGGGATGTCGGTGATCCGTTTCCTTAGCTATTTGCCGGACTTCTTTCTCCGAGAGAAAATGGTCGTTGACAGAAAATCCTCCGACATCCTCTTTTGTCGTGCGGAATTCATCCAGAGAGACGGCCTTAAATAAATCGCTTAGCTCATCCGCGCTATTTGCTTCCGAGGGGAGAAGCAGCCCCGCGAAAACGAGCATCCAAAACGACACGGCAATCCATATACTTTTCTCTTTCAGCATTTTCTCGTTACTCCTTAATTTGTTATATTATTGCAGCTTTATGAAAGCTAACTGGCGAAATCTGCTGATTCCCAATGCCATGTATTATAACTCTTTATCCCTTCGCTCACGTTTGCATTATTGCGCGTTTTCTTTGCGGGTTGTGCCGTCGGGACATTCTTCGACCAGGCTTATATCTACAGCCGGGCTAGCGTCTTCCGCCTTCAGCCCGCTCACCTGCCAGCGGTGAACGCGTCCGTCGTTCAGCTCTACCCGCACCCGTTCCGGACCTTCGGCGGTCACGGAACTGACTTGCCGATTTGTCTGATCCTCCTGCAACTCGATCAGGCTCACAAAAGATGCCTTACGCCCGCGAGTACGACCGGCGCTGTAGGTTTCGTTGATAACCTTATGGCGGCCGGGACAACCGGGACTGTCCCCGATCATATGTTCCCGCTCTCCAGGCCAAGCGGTGTGGACATCAATATTCAAGCTTTTGGATTTGAAGTTGGCGCGCACTGCTCCCCGAACCCGATAAATTTTGCAATTTTTGATAAACTGGCCTGCTCTCAACGGACTGGGGTCATACTTTTCACGTTCTTCGACCAGCTTGACGTCTGCCGCATCATTGAATCCTTCAAAGCCTTCGAATTGATAGAGCAGATCAAACGAGTGTTCTTGTTCACCTTTTGCATAATCCACGACTAACACGTAGTCATCGGTCACCGCCATCAGGCGCCGGGCAAGGATCGGCTCGGTAAAATCAGTCATGTGTCCCGGTTCAGGCGGATTTTCCGGAATGGAAACTGTTCCTCCGAGAGTTTCAAATTCGCCCGCTTCTTTTTCCTCCTTGGAATATCCCAACCCCCCGGCGAAACGGGGATTCGACCAACGGGATTCATTCTCCACCGCTACGGCCTGGAATAATTCACCAGTGTGATAAAGAAGCCGGTCGCTCGGAGCCGGATACTGGTTCTTGCCGTCCACGATAACCATTGAATGGGCTACTGATGTCTGCACGTACATCTGATACATATGATTGTTGTAGCTGAACCAGGCCGTCCGGTTCTGGGTGGCCAGTTTTCCGAAGCGGCGCAGATATGTCAGATTCAATCGGTCCCAATGACCGTGGTGTCCGCCATGTGAGCCGTAACTGAGCAAAGCCTGATACTGTTCGCGCGGTGAATCCACTCCCTGGGATCGAAGCATTGCCACACCGGCGTTGTCGGCTATCGTGCTGGGCAACAACTCGTTCTCCGCTTTATTTTTCGCGGCCTCGATTTTGTCAGCATCCACAGGGTACAGCAGATTGCGACCGCTGCAGTATTGAAGGAATTCCTCGTCACCGAACGCATAGAAGGCCAGATCAAACCTTTCAGCTTTTTTTTCGGCACGAGCATCATTCAATCCGGGCAATTTGCCATCTTCACTGATCAAAGGTATAACCGAATAATACAAATCTTTTATCCGGCGATAATTGCGATAGGACGGACCCCAAACGGCGGGATAAATACCGCTTTTCGGGATTTTGGCTTTCACAGCCTTGCCGGGCTCTGCATAGCTTTTGGTGCCTTCATGGTAAACCGCGGGATATTTCTTTTTGAGCATTGAAACACCCCATTTTTCCAATGCCAACCCGACTTCGGTGAACATTTCTGCACACCATTGATTGTAGTTTGTGGACATTTCACACCACCAGCCGTCGTCCATGATACCGCGACGAATCTGCCATTCAATGCCGCAGGGTCCTTCCAGAAAACGCTCCACACGCTC
>CAJXKU010000317.1 GCA_913055945.1 uncultured Lentisphaerota bacterium
CTGTGCGGGCCGGAATGGAACCCTGGGACCCGGATATCAGAAACATATCGCGCTCTGAAAGAGCGCCTCATTTCCTCATTGCCTCATTTCGCCTTTTAATCCTGTCCCCTTTCAATGCCATGAGCTTATACGTACTCTAGGCCCTCTTTTTCGGACATCCCCTGAAGCGCATTCATCGCCTGAATGGCTTGGCCGGCCGCCCCCTTCGTCAAGTTGTCTATGGCGCTGTTTAAAATCAACTGCCCCGTTCTTTCATCATAGGAGCAGGAAATCTCGCACACATTCGTCATGGTGACGTGTTTTGTGTCCGGCAGTTCATTCTCCGTTTCCAACACTCTTACAAAAGGTTCCTGCTCGTAGGCGTCAACCAGTGCGGCATTGGCCTGTTCCGCCGTTACCCCTTCTGCGTGGGGAGCATAAATCGTACTGATAATTCCGCGTGAAACCGGCATCAGATGCGGAACAAACGATAATCTGACCGACGCCAACCCGGCCACTTTGCCCAACTGTTCTTCAATCTCCGGCTGATGCCGGTGGCCGACCGGCTGATACGCACGCATACTCTCATTACATTCTCCGAAAAGCAGAGGCAATCGAGATTTTCTGCCGGCACCGGTAACCCCACTCATACTGGTCACGCAGATCCGGGAGGGCTCCACCATTCCTTCGCGGAGCATCGGTGCCAACGGCAGTATCGCCCCCGTAGGATAACAACCGGGACATGCCACAAGTTGCGCTTCTGATAATTGCGCCCGATACAGCTCCGGCAGCCCATAGACCGCCTTCGCCAGAAGTTCCGGAGCAGGATGCTCGCCCCCATAGAAGGCGGCATACACTTGCGGATCCGATAACCGAAAATCCGCGCTGATATCCAGCACCTTCACATTCGCCCGCAGTAGAGCAGGAGCAAACTCAGAAGCAACTCTGTTCGGTAACGCCAGAAATGCCACGTCAATCTGCTCGGCTAACGTTTCCGGATCAGGATACTCAAAAAACTTCTCGACGCCTTTGAAGCGGGGAAACACTTCTCCCAACGGCTGACCGCTGTACTGGCGTGAGGTCAGGCTCGATATTTCCACATGCGGATGCCTGAGCAGAAGCCGCAGCAGTTCACCACCGGAGTACCCCGAAGCACCGACGACGCCTACCCTGATCTTTTCCATAACCTTCTCCTCTTTTATAAACAAAAGGCCGAAAGCGCGTACGCCTTCGGCCCTGATTTCTCGTTTTTACGTGAATATATCTGAGCACTTCTGTGTCCAGCGGACTACCTCTTGGAGAATTGAGGTTTCTTCCGCGAACCAGGCTGTCCGTATTTCTTCCTCTCTTTCATACGCGCGTCCCGGGTCAACATTCCGCTTTCTTTCAACACGGACTTCAACTCATCATCCGTTTTCACCAGAGCCCTTGCAATAGCATGCCGCAATGCGCCGGCTTGACCGGACAACCCACCGCCTTGAACCTTGGCCTGGATATCGTACTGGTCCGATACACCGCTGATGGACAAAGGCTGCTTGATATAACCGCGGGTTGTATCCCAGACGAAGTAATCTTCGAAGTCCCGCTTGTTCACGGTAATGTTTCCCTGACCGGGCGTAAGAATCACGCGGGCATTCGCCGTTTTTCGACGCCCTACAGATGTCACTCTTTCACTTACACTTGCCATATTCGTGTTGTCCCCATCAATTCTTTTTTCGGTCACTGTCCCTGTGGAAATTTAAAACACCCTGGTGTTCACCGCGTGACTTCAAGCGGCTGCGGTTTCTGTGCTTCATGGGGGTGCTCCTGCCCGGCATAAACTTTAAGCTTACGAAACTGGGATCGGCCCAGTCGCCCCTTCGGGAGCATCCCCCATACAGCTTGCTTTACCAGTCGCTCAGGATTCCCGGAGCGTACCTCTGCGGCTGTCTCTTCCCGTAAGCCGCCCATATATCCGCTGTATTGTTGATAGATCTTCTGTTCTTCCTTTCGCCCGGTAAGCTTTACTTTGTCAGCATTTACCACGATGACAAAGTCTCCGCAGTCCAGGTGGGGAGTAAAATACCTCTTATTCTTCCCCCGCAGTACCTTGGCGATTTCGCTGGCGAGCCGTCCCAGTACCATGTCCTGGGCATCAACCACCCACCATTTCTGTTCGATTTCATCCTGTTTGGGTATATACGTCTTCATCTCTGATCCCTGCTGTATTTCGTTGAAGCGATGGTGTCAAGTCTGGTGCCAAGCCGTGCCTGTGCTATGGTTATAGTACAATAAAGCACGAACAGCGGATGTCAACTCTTTAATGATGGGTCCGATGCCTGAGCAACCTACAGAAAAACTTTTGCACAATATTGAGAAATTCTTTGATCTCAACCCGCAGATCTCGCGGAATGAGTTGGAGGAACTTTACGAGCTGGCCCGTAAAGTTCCCCCTGAGGACTTCCAGCGTTTCCAGCCTGTGGCGCAAAAAATTCTTGAAAAGTATGTCCAGACCCCCTGGAAACGTACCGGTTCCGCCATAATGGAAAAGTATTACAATAAACTCGAAAGCACTTCTATCAAGCTGAGGTCAAGCGACGAAACCGTTTCGTCATCCTCAGAAGAATCCGAAGATCACCATTCCGTGGCCTTAACCGGCCCCAAGGTGCCCGATCCTTTGACCTACTGCAAAGCCATCTCCACTGCTGACATTCCCAAAACGCTGCAGAAAGCTGTAGACGCGTGCCAGGAACGGAACAACCTCATTTACTCTGTCGTGGAATACGTATTGCGCATCCTTCACCTTGTTAACAGCGAAGAGGCCTTCAACTGGGAACTGCAGTTTATCGCCGATAACGAAGGAAACCTCGACCCCGATGTTGTGCGCGATATTCTGCGCGTCTGGCGTGACGAAGATCAGCTCCGGCCGGCCGTTTTACGATGGGTACTGGAATGGAGCCACGACAGTGTACTTCAGCAACAATGGCCCGCGGTCAGCACGGAAGCAAATGCTGTTGTACGCCGCCACCTCCTTTGGACATGGCTGGAGAACAGCCATCCCCGCGGCACAGCCCTTAAACACCTCCGCCTCATCCTCCGCCAACGCCGGCAAACGGAAAAACTCCGTAAATGGCTTTCCACGACCGTGGCTGAATTCGGCGAATGCGTAGACTTTTTCGTAAATTTTTCAAAGAAACAGGTGGATGAGAAAGACCAGGACCAGGAAGAGGAAGAGGAAGAGGAAGAGGAAGAGGAAGAGGAAGAGCATTCCGCATCAGAAGACTGGACAAGTGCCGCATTATTTCGTGAATTGCAATTTATCCAGAACTTGTTCATTCCGATCCTGGTTTTAAGCGAACTCCTGCTGGCCTCTCCGAACGGCCCTTATCGTTTTGCGTTAGCCCTTTTCGGGTTGACCGGCAGAGCCAGAGAAGAATGGCATAACTCAATCGCTAAGGAGGCTGAGAGCAAGGTCCTCGGTTTATTCCTGCATGGTTTCAGAGAGGGAACCCGCCCCGCTGAGATTATCCGTCAGCTGTCCTTCGACGACGATCAGTTATACCGGGCTGAGATGGCGGAACTGGATGTCGGAACGGGGGAATTCGGTTCGGTGGAACAACGGGACAAGGTCGTCAAAGATCTGGCCACCTACTACACCAGTTACCTCGAGTCCCAACGGCTTCCCCAGGAAATCACACGCCGCTATCGGGATCTAATGCGGGTTGTACACGAAGATAATCTGCGCCGTCGACTTACCGAAGAGCAATTCAGGCAGCTGGATTTGACGACTCTGACCGAAGTTCATACACTGGTTTCCGCAGCCAGGGAATTTCTGTCCAGGCGCCGGAGTTTCCACACGCCCCTGGAAGAAATGACAGCGGCCG
>CAJXKU010000318.1 GCA_913055945.1 uncultured Lentisphaerota bacterium
TGTAGTTTTGATTTTCCATAGCTTGTCTTTTCGCCAGCCTGCGTTACGGTTAGTAGTTTGCAAAAACGGTCTCATAGCATAACATACTGTATTCTGAACGCACATACTGAGCTTAAAGAAAAAATTAACACGGAGGATGTAGAAATGGCCGATGCCCGTGAGGGATTACTCTATACACCACGCCATATGTGGGTTAAACTGGACGAAGAGGCGAGTACCGCAGAAGTGGGGATTACAGAAGAGCTGGCCCGGCGGTTGACGACGATTCTGAGCATAGATTCGCCGATGCCGGGGGATGAACTGGAGATTGATACGGATTGTCTGCACATACACCTCAGTACAGGGATAAGGGCGTTGTATGCCCCCATGACTGGGAGAGTTATCGAAACCAATCAGGACGTGCTTGATAATCCGGATCTAATGCAGGTAGCCCCTTATGAACACTGTATTTTTAAGATGGAGTACGATGAGCCGGGAGAGGTTGATCTGCTGCTCTCGCCGACCAGATATGCCATATACCTTGACGAATATTGAGTGGCGCAGGAAGCAGAGTGAAAGATGTATTCCCCGGCTCAAATAAGACAAGTACGTGCTTTGGATGGGGTCACGTATAGCCTTACGGCATTGGCCTTTATCTTCTATTTTCCGGACATTTTTCGTGATCTGCCCGGAAACCCTTCGTTTTTCAGTCTGCTTCCTATCGCCTTTGTGGCTCTATCTACGCATTTTTTCCCCTCCGGGGAATATTCTACCGCGATGTTCCGCAAGGTGGTTTTCCGGTTGAAGTTGGTGAGTATCGTCATGGTAGGCTTAAGCCCGTTTGTGATATGGTGGTTGCGGGTTCCGAAAGAGGGGTACTTTATGGCTGTGAGCGGTATTGCGGCGGGAGCCTTGGGGTGGTATCTGGTGGAGTTGCTGGATTTTCTGCGGCTGTTTCTGCGGCGGATCGAAAAGCAACGCCTGGCTGTGCAGGCACTGGTTGCCCGCACGATGCTTCTGTATATGGTTCTTGTCCCGTTTGGTACTGTTTATCTCGCCTTTTTCATGGCGAATATCGTTGACGGGCAGGAAATTCTGCGCTTTGTGCGGATCTGGGAGTTTGCCCCCGCCGCGATTCGTGTGTTTATGTTCTTGCCTCCGTTAATGGCTCTTGTAGTGCTGTGGAAAAGCAGGAGATATTTTCTCGTGCAGGAGCGGATCGGCGAAATTTTTCGCGAAAAAGACAGCGAATTCGAAGAACAGGGGCAGGCTGAACGATGAACAACGTACGATCTACCGAACTCATTGTGGCGCTTGATGTAGCGTCGTTGGATGAAGCCGTAGCACTCACCCGGGCATTGAAACCGGCAACTGAATGGTTTAAAATCGGGAAAGAGCTTTTTACCAAATATGGACCGCAGGCTGTCGAACGTATACGTGGTGAAGATGTGAATGTCTTTCTGGACTTGAAGTACATGGATATTCCCAATACTGTGGAGAGAGGTGTCCGGGCAGCGGCGGCGTTAGGGGCGAAAATGACGACTGTGCACGCAAGTGCCGGTCCGAAGGCGTTGCAAAGCGCGGCGAGCGCGGCGCAGGATACAGGGGTGATGGTGGTAGGCGTGACCGTGTTGACAAGTATGGATGAGCACGAACTGAAGGCAATAGGGGTTGGGGATCCACCGGCAGTACAGGTTGATAGACTGGCACGTCTGGCCAGGGATCAGGGTCTGACAGGGGTGGTTTGTTCGCCGGATGAAATCGAGCGAGTACGGCGAATATGTGGGGGCGGGTTCGTGCTTGTCGTACCAGGGATCAGGCCTGCAGGGAGTCAGCCGAATGACCAGAAGAGGGCGAGAACACCGCGGGAAGCTGTATGTATGGGGGCGGATTATATTGTGGTTGGACGCCCCGTCACTGCGGCGCAGGACCCTTATCAAGCAGCCCGGCGTATCATGGACGAAATGAGCCGGTCCGAGTAAAATACGAACGTATAAAGCTGATCAGTTAAGAGACTTGAAGAATGGGTAACGGAGCGGTTGTATTACTCAGCGGCGGAATGGATTCCTGTGTTCTGCTGCATTATGTGCTGCATACTGTTGCTCCGGCGTATCTGTACGGGGTTTCGTTTTATTACGGTCAACAGCATAACCGGGAAGTGGCTATGGCCCGCAGACAGATGGAGGCAGTGCATAACGGGGAACACCTGGTGGTGGATCTGTCCTTTTACGCCGGTATGCTCAACGGGGCGAGCTCTCTGTTAAGCGAGGCAGGTGAGGTTCCGCCCCTGGCCGCGATAGACCAAAGTGAACGGGATCAACCCGTTACGTATGTACCGAATCGTAATATGGTTTTTCTGTCTGTTGCGGCAGGGCTGGCGGAATCCCGCGGATGCTCTGCGGTTTATTACGGGGCCCAGTGTCAGGATGAGTACAGTTATTGGGACTGTACGGAGGAATTTGTGAACAGGTTGAACGCTGTTTTTGAGCTTAACCGGCGGATACCGGCACGTATCAAAGCACCCTTTGTGAATATGAGGAAATCCGAGTTAGTGCGGGAAGGTGTCCGGCTGGGGGTGGATTTCTCAAATACATGGTCCTGCTACAGAGGGGGCGTGGAGGCGTGCGGGGTATGTCCTACCTGCAAAGAACGGGAAAAAGCGTTCATGGACGCTGGGATTGAAGACCCTTTGCGCAATAAGAAAAACGCGTAATTGCGTGTGATTTTTTCTGATTTAACGGGATGAAACCTAGTAGGAAAATTGCATTTTGTGCCGAAAGGATTATTTTGTTACCAACGGCAGGATGTGCAGAGAAAACTGGGGGTACTATGGAGAAAATGGTAGGAAGATTCGGAACAGTTATGAAAAAGAACGTTTATGTATCTGTGCTGTGCCTGGGGATGATTCTGTCTTTCTCCTTTGCGCAAGGGGGGGATAAGCGCTGGGTGACCACTGAATCATGGTCGGGATATGGAACCATGAATACGGATGTTTTTTTCGTGAACGCGGCCAAGTGGAGGGTGAAATATCGGCCTGAGGGCTCCATCCCTTTCTATATTTATGTATATACCCCTGCAGGTGAGCGGCAGGGGCGGGCTGCTGTCCAGCGCCCCCTTATTGACGGAGTCAGAACCTTACGTACAGAAAAGGGCGAAAAATTTCTTCGGGTGAAAGCGCCCGATGCAAAGTGGCAGATAATTGTACAGCAACACGTGTCCGTTATGGAGGAATGGCAACTCAAAAAATACCAGGAAGAAGCTGTGGATAAACGGACGCAGCCCGTGGCCACCTGGACCGGCGAGGATACCAACCGCTCTTACGAAGTTGTGTTTGCAAATCAGCCGTGGCGTATCACATGTCGAAACGTTGGGGATAAAAGTTTCTCCCTGAAAGTGACGCCGTTGACAGGTGCTGATGAGGCCGGGAGTTCAGACGATAATCCGGAAACGGATGAGTCTGAAACAGAGCAGACAGAATCAGAGAACGAACAGACTGAAAAAGACAGCGGTGATCGTGAAGAGAAAGAGCAGAAAGAGCAGAAAGAGGCCGAGGCGCTCATCAATATGACCACAGAGCCCGGGAAAAAGCAAACTGCCTGGGGGTATGAAAGCGGTCGCTATAAGGTCACAGTGAAGGCGTCAGACACAGCTTGGAAATTTCACGCCCGCGAAGTCTTATCGGGCGAAGAGGAAAAGAGGGGATCCTCTATGCCCGTAGAGGAAGTACTTCCGGAGCCTCCTGGGAATTTGGAAGGGGTATCGCAAGAGGGACGAAAGTAGCCCGGGGCATGCAGCACAGATCTCAGCCATTGTCAGATTGCCGACCCGTAAGGTCGGACGCCGGTATTGTAGC
>CAJXKU010000319.1 GCA_913055945.1 uncultured Lentisphaerota bacterium
GAGCCTCTGCTCGGCGAAGAGAAAGAAAACATTCAACTTCTGGCGCTGAAAGCCGCGCGTAACAGTTTGACCTCGCAGGAATTCCTGCAGGCTGTTGGACCGCTTGTGGATGACAAGGATAAAAAGGTACGCTTGTACATCGCGCGCAATATCCCCATGGCACAGTCGGAAACCACGGTCGATATTCTTCGGCGCCTGAGCAGGGATTCCGTCGCGGATATTGCTGTACTGGCCATTACAAAGTTGCTCCGTCTGAACGAACTCGAGGATGTCTCCACGTTGAAAAAACTTCTGAAGGAGCCTTCTCTGGACAGCGCTATCGGGGTAAAAGCCATTCGGGTTCTCGGACTGAGTGGGGCTTCGGGCGTCAAGCTGCTCGAACATCTGCTGGAAAGCGGACGGAGTCGGTTCAGAGCCACAGCTATGAGAATGCTTGGTCGCATCCAGCCTGAAAAGCTGACCATCGAGGAGCTATCCGCGTATTTATCGGACCCGTCAAAGAAAGTCCGGGAGGTTGCCATACGCCTGCTCAGGCGGAAAGAAGGGTTTAATCGTCGTCAACTAAAGGATCTGGCCGGGGCAGAACATGCGGAAGTCCGGAGGTTTGCTGTGAATGCCACTGGTTCGTTGTCGGAGAAAAAGGCCGTGTCGCTGCTTCTGAAATTCCTGCCGGACGATAACCCGAACGTGCGGGCAGCCGTTATACGTCAGTTTGCTGAACGGCAACTACAGGGGTGGCAGGATATCCTGCGGCGCTCCCTGAATGAAGAATCTGAAACGGTCCGGCATACTGCCATTAAGGTGCTGTTGGAGAACAGGAATGAGGAAACTTCAGAAATTCTGAAACGTCATATGCGAAAGTCGGAATCAAACGAACTGCGCAAGGCCATAAAGAGATATTTGCAGCAGAAACGGCAAAGAAATAACAAGACCAAAAGGATACCTCTTGGAACAGATAGATAAAACATACCTCAAGCGGGGACTGTACAGAATGTTCGGAATTGTGGCGATTGCCGTATTATTCCTCCCCGCTTCTTCCCCGGCAGCGGAAACGAACGGCGAAAAACAGGCGGACATTTCTCCGCCTGAACCGATCGCGGTTCTTCGTATGGTTGAAGGCAAGCCGGTACAGAGACAATACCCTCAGGCGCTGCCGAGTTTGCTCAAGACCGCCAATAAGCAAACCACGCTGCGCTTTAAGCAGCAGCCGCGGCTCATTTCGTCTTTTGAGGATTCGCAGATTTTTAAGCACCCCTTCATCTATGTGAATTACGCGGATCGAGAGGATTGGTCACTGTCTTCAAAAGAACAGGACAACCTGCGCAATTACCTTGAACAAGGCGGCTTTATCCTGATAGATGCCGGCATCAACGCTGAGTTTCTGCGGGAAAAGACGGCATACGGACAACATCACAGCTTCGGTGAATGGAGGGCGTGTCCCACCATACAGGAAGCATTCAAATCCGTGTTCCCGGATAAGTCGTTCCGGCCGTTGGACCGCTCGCATGAGTTGTATCGTACGTTCTACAGCGGGCTCCCTGATGCAAGTACATTGCCTGATTCTGTGAGGGAGTACGTGGTTAATGAAAAATGGCCGGATGGAACCTATTCAGCCGTCGGTTTGCGTGTGAACGGCCGCATCGCCGTTCTTGCTACCCCCATCGTCGCTATGGGGTGGGGAAAAGACAGTATGGGAAACTGGGTCACGAGAATAAGTTTCCGCATTCGCGAAGGCGAAGAAGGACTTTCAGAAAAACTGGAAGAAGCGGCTTACACGGGCCGCAGGTATGAGACACTTCGGCGCGACGGCCGGAAGGACACAATTTATTGCCAGGATGAAGCGCTTCCCGCATGGGTACAGGAACCTGACGGCGAATGGCGTGTATTCCGCTATTACCAGAGTCGTGCAATAAGCGAATACGCCCACAGGTTCTACACCCGGCTGGGGGTTAATATCTTAATGTATGCCTTTACCCATTGAGTGGCACGGACTGAAGGGCGTGGGAGAGGGCGATTTCCGTAACCAACGGATAATCGTGCAGGTATGGCTGCATACGCGTATAGGGAAGTTTTTTGATAAAACCAGCAAGACGGAAAAGAAAGCAGGATATATGAATGTCAAGACAATCCAGGTGGGCGTGCTCGAAGTCAACAGTTATCTGGTGTATCACGAAAACAGCGAAGATGCTTTTTTGATTGATCCGGGTGCCGATGCAGAACAAATCCGGGAGACGGTACGCCAGTGTGGTAAACAGATCAAAGCAGTCTTACTCACGCACGGACATGTCGACCATATCGGAGCATTGCCCGAATTGGCCGCTGATGGACATGTTCCCGTGTTTCTGCATGCGGATGATGTGCGGCTTTACCACAGTCCTGATAATGCAATCACCGGGCTGATTTCCGCAGTAAGCGGTCTGCCGGAAACGCGGGACGATTTCCTGGAAAACTTCCCTGACGCACCCCGGGTATTGCATACGCCCGGACATACACCCGGCAGTGTGTGTTTCTATTTTCAGCAAGAGGGGATCCTGTTCTCCGGCGATACGCTTTTCTGTCAATCGGTCGGACGAACCGATCTGCCCGGAGGATCTTCGGAGCGTATGGCCGAAAGTCTGGATAATAAGATCATTCCTCTGCCCGAAGAAGTGTCCGTATACCCCGGTCATGGTCCGAGCACCAGTGTGGGCACAGAGCGAACCCGGAACACCCTTCTGAAGAAATTGGTCTCCGCATGAAAAAGAACAGAACTGCACTTGTACTGGGCGGAGGCGGTGCCCGCGGATTGGCTCACCTGGGCGTGCTGCAGGTATTGGAAGAAAACCGCCTTCTGCCCGATTTTGTGGTGGGAACGAGCATGGGGGCGATCGTGGGGGGAGCATATTGTCTTTACAGGAATTCGGAGGAAATGAGCGGAAGGGTAGAAGAGTGTTTGACCGAAGAC
The DNA here is from genome assembly GCA_913055945.1 of uncultured Lentisphaerota bacterium. Classification (GTDB taxonomy): domain Bacteria; phylum Verrucomicrobiota; class Lentisphaeria; order Oligosphaerales; family CAJXKU01; genus CAJXKU01. Next base: position 2,945 of record CAJXKU010000319.1, read on the forward strand.
ACGCTACGCGATATAGAAAAACGTTTTACAGAGTTAACCAAGAAAGAACGGGCAGACAGCCTCTGGGGACGTTTCTCAAAAGTCTACGACGAAATGCATCGGCTTTACCTGTGGAATAAATCCGCTATGGATCAATCCCTTGTCGACAACGCGGTGATCGCAGGCTTGATAAATAAGTTGGTCGGAAGTGCTTCGTACAAAGATCTCGGCTTGCCGTTCTATGCCGTCGCATACGATCTGAAAAGCCTGTCCGATATTGTGTTAGGGCAGGGCAGCCTTGCCACCGCGTTACATGCAAGCAGCGCTGTTCCCGGTGTTTTCGAACCAGTGCGCCGGGACGGATACGTCCTTGTTGACGGATGTGTAGACCAGGAAATTCCTGCAGAAATTGCTTACGGGTTGGGGGCGGATTCGATCATTGCCGTGGATGTCGGTGGAGATTTGACCGATGAGGTGGGTGTTTCGGCGGCCGAAGTTATGGCTCGGGTCAGCACGGCTCGAGTCAGGTCTCTGCGAAGAAGGAGTCTTCAGTTGGCTGATCTCGTTGTTCGGCCCGATGTAGGCAGTTTTCATTGGAGTGAATTTTCACGAAGTCATGAAGCTGTAAATCGCGGCCGTCGTAGCGCGGAAGAGAATCTGGAGCAGATCAGCAAGGCATTGCATCCCTGGAGGGGGCGAACGTGGTGGACACGGTGGTTCAAGCCTTCTCCGCCTGAGATCACTGTCCAGGGAGTGGATTGAATTGGCTCTCCACTCCACAGGGACACACCGCCCCGGACCGCAAACCGGTCCGGGTGGGTAGCCACTTTTCCGGAACGTTTCCTTCAGCGGATCTTCCAAAGCACAGGAAGGTGGTATGTGTTGCAAGATGTTAACAGGTAACACCT
>CAJXKU010000320.1 GCA_913055945.1 uncultured Lentisphaerota bacterium
GACCAACTGACACACTGACTCACTGACTCACTGACTCACTGATCCACTGACACACCGACTCACTGATCCACCGGGCGGTTTATGAGGTTGGAAAAATAGAAAAAAAGGAATTGAAGGTGGAACGTTATGGCTTCGAGCAGTGCATTGCGCAGTAACTTACAACGGATCGACGGAAAAGGATACAAAGCGTATAAGGATATCCAGGGAGAATACAGCTTCAACGAGTTTTCTGTGTTCGTAGATTACGTACAGGGCGACCCTTTTGCCGGCCCCAGCAGAGTCCGGATAAGGGTGCCCCAGCGTAAGGCGGGTTTTCCCGGGGAATTGTTCAGGAACCGGAGCCGAGAAAAGGCATTGCGGGATTACCTCGTGCGTGCGTTTGCCGCTTCCGCGAAGCGGTTTACAAAGGGGAACCGCGGTATCGGCAAAAGCGGCATGATCGGGATTGATCCGCCCGGCCAGGAAATACTCGAACGCACAGCCGTGCTGATCAATGAGGAATTTGTCGAGGCGCGCTTCGTGATGGGGCTCCCGGCCTTTGGCCGGAAAATCGCCGGTCGTCATGCAGAAGCGATGTTTTTTGACGAATTACCTCAGATCGCAACCAGTTCACTGTTCTATCAAAGCATGCAGAAGGAAAAGCTGACCTCCCATGTCGAGACCTCTGAGGATGCGGATGCATTGCGCGAACAGCTTACCGAACACAATTGTGTCGCGTTCATTGCGGACGATTCGGTGCTTCCCCGTAGAAGCGGTGTGGACCCTCGGCCTCTGACAGGCGACAATGTCGTACCCTTCCGTTCCGCCGACGAGTTCAGGATCGAAATGTCGACGCCGAACCGCGGTTCGGTGGGCGGGATGGGGATCCCCCGGGGCGTGAATCTCATAGTAGGGGGCGGATATCACGGTAAGTCGACCCTGCTTTCGGCGCTGGAGATGGGGATCTATAACCATGTGCCGGGCGACGGCAGAGAGTTTGTGGTGAGTGATCCGGCAACAGTGAAAATACGGGCAGAAGATGGCCGCAGGGTTGAGAAAGTGGGGATTACGCCGTTTATCGATAATCTGCCGTTCAACAAGGATACGACCCGATTCTGTACCGAGGACGCCAGCGGCAGTACCTCCCAGGCGGCGAATATCGTGGAAGCGCTGGAAGTGGACACGGGAAGTCTGCTTATAGATGAGGATACGAGTGCGACGAATTTCATGATCCGGGACCAGCGCATGCAGGAGCTTGTGGCGAAAGAACATGAGCCCATCACGCCGTTCATCGATAAAGTTCGCCAGTTGTCTGACGACTGGGGGGTGTCGACTGTCCTGGTCATCGGAGGGTCAGGGGATTATTTTGATGTGGCGGATAGAGTGATCTGTATGCACGATTATCTGCCGCAGGATGTGACGGAAGAGGCAAAGCAGATTTCTCGGAAGCACGCCGCAGAACGGCGGAATGAAGGGGGTGAAAATTTTGGAGAAATACGGCACCGCTTAGCGGATCCCGCCAGCTTTGATCCCAGTAAAGGGAAGAAACCGGTTAAAATTGCGGAACGAGGGCTGAAGGCAATCTCTTTCGGAGACCACCACATTGATCTGAGTGCCGTGGAGCAGCTCACTGATCCCAGTCAGACACGCGCGATCGGTGAAGCCATGTATTTCGTCAAGCAGCTTTTGAATGAGAAACAGTATACGCTCAAAGAAGCTGTTGATGAAATCATGCGGCGCATCGAAGAAGAAGGGCTGGGGTCTCTGAGTCAACGCCCGGTCGGAGACTACGCGGAATTCCGGAAGTTTGAACTGGCTGCTGCCATAAATCGTCTCCGAACGTTGCAGGTGAGTCAGCGTGAGTAAGAGGGAGAGCGTAAAGCGGGGACGGAGCAGACCGGTTTTCCGCCCTTACCCCGCTCTAAGGAAATTCTCGTTGGAGCACAAAACGAGGTGAGTGACCGCGGGTATCCGGCAGGCACGTAAGGATTATTGCTGAGTGCCCGGGAAAATGGCAGAAAATGGACGAACACTGGCGGCGAAAACCTTATTACGACTTTCGGACTCTGCTGGAAAACCGGTACGGTTCAACCTTACATCGCGTACCCATCGACTTCGGTCTCGGTTGCCCGAATCGTGATCCGGAGGGAGGCGGAGGATGTACGTTCTGTTCGGAAGAAGGCTCCCGGGCGAAACAGTGTCCGGCGACGGAAACCGTGGAGAAACAGGTTGAGAACGGTATCGTTTTCGCGCGTTCCCGCTACGGCGCCGATCGTTTCGCTGCCTACATCCAGGCATTCACGGGCACATTCGCTTCGGCCGGTTGGCAGCGTCAACAATATGAAAAATTACTGAAAAAGTTCCCTTTCGACGCAGTGTTTATCGGAACGAGGCCGGACTGCCTCGATGCGGAAACGCTGGATTTTCTCGAAGATCTTCACTCGCGTGTGGATGTGTGGGTGGAACTGGGCGTGCAGTCGGTGCATAACGAAACCCTGCGTCGGATTAATCGCGGCCATAGCTGGGAACAGAGTAAGGAAGCGATTGCACGACTGAAATCGCGTAACCTCAATGCTGCTGTTCATGTGATCCTGGGGCTGCCCGGTGAAGGCGCGGAGGCGTTCTGGAGCACTGCGCGGACCCTGAATGCTCAGGGTATAGATGCCGTAAAAATCCATAATCTTCATGTCCTTAAAGGTACCCGCCTGGCAGAAGAGTACGAGCAGGAGCCTTTCGCGGTCTTTGATGAACATCAGTACGCAGAAACTCTCGTCGGCTTCCTGCGGCGATTGTCGCCGCAAATCCCTGTTATGCGTCTTCTGACGGATAGTGAACCCGAGGAGGTGATCGCGCCCAGGTGGCACATGCATAAAGGCCAGTTTCTTGATTACCTGCATCAGCTGATGCTCCTCAGAAACGTCCGGCAGGGGGACCTGGTAGACGCTGACGCAGTACCCCCTGAGCCCACGTCCGGCGACGTGACCGTCAAGTCGGCTCCTGATGGAAGCTTCACCTTCTGGAATGCGGACTACAAAGAGCATTACCACTGCCCACTCGGCGGGCGCTCTGAAGCCTACGAGAAATATGTGGTCCCATCCGGCGTTGGGCCTGTGCTGCAAAAGCGGGACGTTCACGTGCTCGATGTGTGTTTCGGCATGGGGTATAATTCGCTTGTGCTATGTAACCTTGCCGATGCATCGGATGCGTATAATCTGCATATAACAGCGCTGGAGATCGACCGGGTTACAGTTGCAAAGACAGCCGCACTTATGGAGGGGCTGCCGGAAGACATATTTTCCTGGGGCGAAACGTTGCGGGAACTGTATGAAAAAGGCCGGACCAGCGGAAAGAATTTTACGATCGATATTCATTGGGGGGATGCCAGGCATACGATTCGGCAGATGCCGGGCGAAGCCGTATTTGATGCTGTTTTTCTGGATCCGTTTTCGAGCCAAAGGAGCAGTACGCTCTGGACAGTCGACTTTTTTAGGCAACTTAAGATGAAGCTTTCTCCGAATGGCCGTTTGTTGACGTACTCGACGGCTGTACCTGTTCGTTCAGGGCTGATTGAAGCCGGTTTTTACGTGGGGAACACTCCCGCTTTCGGTAAAGAGAAAGGCGGTACCACGGCAGCGCTGACAGCAGAGCAGATCGAATATCCTTTGAACGCGGAAGACGCAGAGCTTATTCAGACCCGGAAAGGTATCCCGTATAGGGATCCATCCGGCACAAAGGCACACAAAGATATATTGCGTGAGCGGGAGGAACTGGTGCGAAAGGAAAAAGACTGAAACGCATCTTCTCTGAGAAGATGCGTTAGATACC
>CAJXKU010000321.1 GCA_913055945.1 uncultured Lentisphaerota bacterium
GAAGGCCCGACCTCATATCAGCCCAGGGTGGAGTTCCGCGCCCAGCGGGCGTGGAACGCAACCCTGGGTACAGAAGGTGCCCTGCAATCTGTGCGCTGTAAGCGCACTTCATAAAGTTTAGCAGTGGCGTGGGGACACTATCTGAACAACATTAATAAATACTATGCCGTGCGGTTTGGTCATCTGAGTGAGTTTCGGCCGTCATGGCGAACCTGAAGGTTAGCTGAGTTTGGGATAAGCTGCACGCAGTGCTCCGAAAGATCGACCCCGACACTTTATAAAGGTCGGGATCCTGCGACTTCGTCGGTCAATTGCAAACGGACGCTCAGCGCTGACAAGACCAAACGTCGGGCCTGAATTGGATACACGGCCGGCCTCGGCCGTGATCTCGCTCGAAGCCGAGCGAGTAACCAGGGGGGTCCCGTGCCTGGAAAAGGACGCCGCTGGCTGATATTGTTGGAATATTTGCGTGACGCAAGTAGCGGGAGTATGGTATGGCAAAGGGGATGTTATGAAACGGGATGGACTGCACGTATACCGGACGGTCAGGAGTCTTGGGGGAACGGGTCCGGCGCTTGGCCGAGGGGGCCACTTTTCCCTACGGAGAAACGCCGGACGGGTTCGAATTGCGGCATACAGACACTCAATTATCGAAAACGCCGCACTGAGGCGACCGAAGGCCGCCTATGACATGACCGGGGGATCTCTATGACAAACCGGAATCTACGCGAGCGGGCCGAGGAACTGCTGCAGGCTAACCCCCGTGCTAAGCCCCAGATGAACACAACTGATGTGCAGGATCTTGTCCATGAACTGCAACTCCATCAGGCAGAGTTGGAGATGCAGAACGAAGAACTGCAGGAAACACAGCAGCGGTTGACGGAATCCCGCGACGCGTACGCTGAGCTCTACGATTTCGCCCCTGTAGGCTACCTGACGCTCGACCAGCACGATATGATTACTGAAGCCAACCATACTGCCGCCAATATGCTCGGCACGGAACGGGGTAATCTGGTTCGTTGCAGGTTCGGAGTGCTCGTCCATGCGGATGTTCAGACCCAATGGTTCCAGCATCGCCGCGCCTTGAGGTCAAGCGGGGAGAAGCAAGTCATCGAACTCGAGCTTCAGAAGGCGGACGGCACGCCGCTAACAGCCAGGCTCGACTGCCGCCCGGAGGGGGACAGTGATACCGGGGACTGGCGTTGCCTGATCGCATTGAGCGATATTACCGAAAAGACGCGAGCTGTCAAAGCCCTGCAGGAAACGTATGATGAACTGCAGGAGCGGGAACAGAAGTTCGAACAGATATTCCACAACGCGAACGATGCAATGTATCTGCACCAACTGACAGACGATAATCAGCTCGGTTATTTTCTGGAAGTCAACCGGACGGCGTGTGAAATGCTCGGCTATAGCAGGGAGGAATTCCTGCAGATGGGCCCTCCGGATATAGACTCCGAAAAAACAAAAGAAGAACTTCCGCCTGTGATCTCTGATTTGTTGAGGAAAGGGGAAAAAACATTTGAGCGGACGCATGTAACGAAATCGGGCGCAGAGGTTCCGGTGGAAATAAGCGCACATGTATTCCACGCAGGCAAAGACCGGTTGGTACTCTCTGTTGCCAGAGATATCACCGAGCGCAAGCACAGAGAACGGTATATTGAGCACATCAACAGCCTGCTCGGCGCTATACGGAACGTCAATCAGGCGATTGTGGAGGGGACGGAGGTGAATGTTGTCATGGAAAAGGCCTGTCAAGCCCTGCTCGATGCCCGTTCGTATCAAACCTGTGCGATTGCGCTTCTGAACGATGACGGTAAGATACTGTCCTCCGTGGTGCAGGCCGGAAAAATGGTGTTTTCTGACACATGGACGATAACACAGGAAGGCGAAGGCAATGCCCCGGAGTGTGTAAAGGCCGCTGTTCGTGCAAAGAGTATACTTCTGCGCTGCCCTCCAACAGATTGCGGCAACTGCCCCTACAAAGACGAAGGGATGACCACTGCCACCGTGCCGATGATAACCGCCGACGGGCGCATTGTGGGTATTCTGAATGTGCTCATGGGGGACACAACAGAAATGAGCGGGCAGGAACAATTCCTCCTGCAGGAAGTTTCACAGGATTTGGCGTTTGCCCGCGAGAAAATTCTGGCGGAACAGAAGGTGCGCGACAGCAATGCCGAACTGAACGCCATTGTCCAGAACGCACCCTACGTGATGTTGGTGGTCGACGCAAACCGGCGGGTGAGACAAATTAATAGCGCTGGAGCAACATTGGCCGGGGACAAACCGGACAATCTGCATGGTCTTTCCACCGGTGAAGCTCTGCGCTGTATTCATGCGCAGGACGATCCGGAGGGATGCGGCTTCGGTACCGCATGTCAGGACTGTCCGCTCCGCAATACAGTTCTCGACACGTTGGATAATCAGAGGTGTCACAGCAATGTGGAAACGAATATGACCTTCCATAAAGACGGCGGTGAAGAACATCTCTCTTTGCTGGTCAACACCGCACCGTTTGACATCGGTGGAGAGCGGATGGCGTTGGTCGTATTCGCTGATGTCACAGAAATGAAAAAGGCAGAGCTGAACCTAAGAGATCTGCAGAAATTCTGGCAGTCCACGCTGGATTCACTGACCAGTCACGTGGCTGTAGTCGATGAAAACGCCGACATTATTGCTGTGAACGAGTCCTGGTGCCGCTTTGCGGATGAGAATGGCTTAGGGTGGACAGATTACGGTGTCGGCAGAAACTACCTGCAATATGCAGAAGGTGCTGCAAGCGATTCTGTGGAGGGAGCCGATGAAGCAGCCAAGGGTATCCGGCAACTGTTTAACGAGCAATGGAACACGTTTGAGCTGGAATATCCATGCCACGGACCCGATCAGGAACGTTGGTTCCGGATGCAGGGTACACGTTTCCACGACTCCCATGGTGTTCGGATCGTATTGGCCCATGAAAACATTACACAGCGTAAGCAGGCCGAACTGGAGCTTGAACGGGCACTGGCTGATTTAAAAGACGCTCAAAAAAGTCTGGTGGATCAGGAGCGCCAGCGTGCATTTACGACGATGGCCAGCGGCATCGCCCACGATTTCAACAATGCCCTTTCGCCCATTCTGGGCTTCAGCAAAATGATTGTCGACAACCCGAAACTCCTGGATGACCGTGACAAGACACTGCGCTATCTGAATCATATTCAGAAATCCGCCACTCACGCCGCGGAAACCGTCCAACGCATGCGTAAGTTCTATCGTCCGGGCGAAGAAGAGACGTTTGCTGAAATCGATCTGAACGCGGTGGTCACGGACGCTGTTTCTTTGACACAACCACGCTGGAAAGAAGAAGCCGCTGCTAACGGCATGGACATTGATGTTCAGACGGAGCTGGAGGAGCTCCCTCCGGTCCGCGGGAATGAAGCGGCGCTCAACGAGGTCTTGACGAACCTGATCTTCAACGCGGTAGATGCCATTTCGGACGGCGGGGTGATCCGAATAGCGACAAAGCAGTCCGGCGGCAGTGTTGTGCTTGAAGTCAACGACACCGGCGGAGGTATGTCTGAGGAGACAAAAGACAGGTGCTTTGATCCGTTCTACACCACCAAAGATACTGGAGGCTCCGGCTTAGGCTTGGCCACCATCACGGGCATTATTCAGCGACACGACGGGGATATGACGGTGGAGAGTGCGGAAGGCCAGGGCACGACCTTCCGGATTACACTGCCACCCGTCCAAAGCCGTGCTGAAGCAGAGACGCAAAAGGAAAGCCGGCAGAACCGTACCCTGCAGATCCTTGTGGCAGAG
>CAJXKU010000322.1 GCA_913055945.1 uncultured Lentisphaerota bacterium
TTTTTTTTCAAGCAGAAGACGGCATACGAGATGCGGACGTGACTGGAGTTCAGACGTGTGCTCTTCCGATCTCAGACGGGGGGCAAGATTTCGATTACCCGCCCGTGGTTCGGAAACTGGAAACAGAAATTCGGTCTGAGATTGGAAAAGGTGAGCCTGACAGATATTGACAGTGCCTTCGAAAGTAATCTGTCCAGGGACGAAGGGGAGCGGCACGCGCTTTTGTTCGACGTCATCCGTGATACTCGGAACAATGCGAGGTATCCGACAAAAGGATCGCGCATCCAGCTGGGTACGGAGGTGATGAGTGAGGTATGGGGAAGCTACAGTGACATCTATAAAGTTCAGGCGGAAGTGACGAAATATTTTCCTGTCCTCGATGATGCTTCCATCAAACTTTCCGGCAAGACCAGTGTTGTGGATAACGTCTCCGGTCCTGAAGTGGCCATATTTGACCGTTATTTTGCCGGTGGGGCCTATTCCATCCGGGGCTTTGAACGGCGGGAAGTAGGTCCGGTGGACGCGAATAATGAGCCGGTGGGCGGAAAAGCGAGATTCGAAGGGACGATGGCGTTTTTATATCCGTTTACGAACAGCATACGGGGGATTCTGTTCTGTGATGGCGGTAACGTATGGCGGGAATTCAGCGACGTGGATCCGGTGGAATTGAATGTCAGTGTCGGTGTAGGCATGAAATTTGACCTGCCCATCGGCCCTCTCAGGTTTGACTACGGTATCCCCGTACGTACGGAACAGGATCATCTGGAGGATGAAAGCGGGCGTCTGCATTTCAATCTGGGATACATGTTCTGAATGAGAGTATATTGGCCGAATGAAGCGGCTGAATCTATATATTACAAAACAGCTTGTTGTAACTGCCCTGATTGCCGTCGGGGTTCTTACCTTCGTTCTGCTTTCGGCGAATTTAATGGATGCCTCGGGTCTTTTGGCCAAAGGGTTGGGGCTGGGGACGTTATTTAAATTTACGGTATACATAGTCCCCTATCTGTTGGCTTATGCAATTCCTTTAGCGTGGTTGTGTGCTTCTGTACTGGTGTTCAGCTGGCTTTCGGCGGGGCACGAGATTTCGGCGATGCGGGCAAGTGGTATAAGTCTTTGGCAGATAGTGTCCCCCGCGCTCATTTTGAGTATTCTGTTGAGTGTGGGGTGCGTGGTTCTTCAGTCCTGGCTGGTACCCGCCTGTAACCGAAAAGCCCAGCAGCTCGAGAGTGGGGGAAATCTGAGTAATCCCGCAAGGGTCCTTGAGCCGGGGAGATTTGTGAAATTTGCTGATTTTGTTATTTATACCGATCGCAAGGAGGGAAATCAGTTGCGGGGGGTGCATATCTATGCCCTGGATGAGCAAGGGCGGGTGCATCGGGATATTACGGCCAGGAAAGGACGCATTGAATCCGATCCTGATAAGCGCAAATTTTATCTGCGGCTGAAGGATGCCACGATTATTACGTCTGAAACACAATCACAACAACAGGGCAAGCAGGACAGTAGCCGAACCCTTGCGGGACGCGACGCAAGAATCCCTCTTAAGCTGGGGCAGGAGCAGGGAGGGGGGCGCCTGATCCGGGATCTGGATCAAATGTCGATGAAAAACCTGATGGGGGCTGTGCACGTGTTCGCTGACAGCGGAAGAGACGTTACGCCGGTGTATGTAGAATTGCATACGCGCTTATCATTGGCTCTTTCCCCGTTCGCGCTGCTGCTGGTGGGAATACCGTGCGGCATCCGCACGCGTCGTCGTGAAACTTCGATAGGTCTGGCGGTGAGTCTGTTTTTGGCTCTGTTTTTCTATGGGTTCATGGTTCTGGCCGAAGGACTGGATCGCTATCCCGCTCTGCATCCGGAATTTTTTGCCTGGGTGCCGAACGTGCTTTACCAGGTAGGAGGTTTGTGCGGTATCATCTGGATCAGCCGACATTAAACTGAGAGACGTTTTGTATGCACACGAGTTTGGACAGGATACGGACATTTGCGATTATAGCGCATATTGATCACGGCAAATCGACCTTGGCGGATCAGCTCCTGTTGCGCACCGAAACGGTGGCGGGACGAAAGTTCCGGGACCAAGTGCTCGATGATATGGATCTTGAGCGCGAGCGTGGTATCACGATCAAGTCCCACCCCGTGCGGATGTGGCACGAAGCGCAGGACGGCAGGGAATATTCGCTTAACCTCATAGATACGCCGGGGCACGTGGACTTTTCCTACGAGGTCAGTCGTAGTTTGGCGGCTTGCGACGGTGCTCTCGTGGTGATTGATGCAGCTCAGGGGGTGCAGGCGCAGACGGTGGCCAATGTGAATCTGGCGATGCAGCAGGGGTTGACGTTGATCCCCGTACTTAATAAGATCGATCTGCCGGCCGCTGATGTTGATACGTGCCTGTGTCAGTTGGAAGAGCTGCTTGCAATCCCTTCGGAAGAAGCATTGCTTGTAAGTGCGAAAGAAGGTAAGGGTATTGACGAAACTTTGGAAGCGATTGTGGAAAGGGTGCCCCCTCCCAGGGACTCTATAGGCTCGGAACTCAGAGCGCTTGTTTTTGATTCGGTCTATAATTCGTATCGCGGTGTTGTCAGCTATATTCGGATATTCGATGCCGAGATTACGGAGAAAGATGATGTGAAAGTGGTCAGTACGGGCCTGGAGACGACGGTACAGGAACTTGGTGTTTTTGAGCCGGAGATGAAACAAACCGGTCGATTGGGTACAGGGGAAGTGGGCTACATCATTACGAATCTTAAGGATACTTCACATGTAAAAATCGGCGATACGTTGACAAAGGCGCAGAACCCGTGCAGGGAAATGCTGCCCGGCTTCAAGGACGTGAAGCCGATGGTGTTCAGCGGGATATACCCCATTGACAGCAATGATTACGCCGCTTTGAAGCAGAGTATCTCGCGTTTACAGCTGAATGATTCTGCTTTCACCTCTCAGCCGGAAACTTCTATGGCCTTGGGGGCCGGGTTTCGGTGCGGGTTCCTCGGGTTGTTGCATATGGAGATCGTGAAGGAACGTCTTCGGCGGGAGTACCAGATCGAGATTATCGTCACTTACCCCAGCGTTGAATATAAAATCAGCAAACGTGACGGAAGCGAAATTTTTGTCGAAAACCCTGCGCATTGGCCCGACCCTTCCGAGATTCTCAGTACGGAAGAACCTGTGGTGGATATGCAGGTCATTCTGCCCGTATCTGCGCTCGGCACCGTGATGAATCTCCTGATGGAGCGGCGTGCGGAGAAAATTACGACTGAAACGGCGGATGCAAACCATATCACAATTAACGCTGAAGTCCCTCTGCAGGAGATTATTATTGATTTTTATGATAAACTCAAGAGCGTCACCCGCGGGTATGGAAGCATGGATTACCAGCCGGCGGGATTCCGAGAATCGCCGCTGGTGAAACTCGACCTTCTGGTCAACGGTGATACTGTGGATGCCTTCAGTACAATTACGCACGAAGATAAAGCGCAATCAAGGGGCAGACATCTGGCAGAACGGCTGAGAGAGGAAATCCCCCGCCAGATGTATCAGGTGGCCATCCAGGCAGTAGTGGGAGGTAAAGTGGTAGCAAGAGAAAATGTGCGGGCGCTGAGGAAAAACGTAACGGCCAAATGTTATGGCGGGGACATAACCCGCAAGAAAAAGCTCCTGGAGAAGCATTCTGACAAAGAAGTTTTAAGTCTTTTTCTCAAGCTGCTCTTTCAAACCTACGAGGTAAAGGTATCCGGCTACGAGACGGAAGCGGTCTGGGTGACGTTATCCGTCACGCCGCACGCCA
>CAJXKU010000323.1 GCA_913055945.1 uncultured Lentisphaerota bacterium
GCGAAGTCGCAATCGGTATCGGGATCGGGATCGGGGATCGCATCGTCCGGCATTCCGATTTCGATAGCGATTTCGATTTCGATCAAGAACGCACAGGAAAGGCCATGCTGTTTTATCCGGTGAAGTATCGCCCGCCGGCAGTCGCGTTCAGTGTGAGACGGGTGATAAAGCCCAGGGTGGAATTCGGGGCCGCTGCGCGGGCCGGAATGGAACCCTGGGACCCGGATATCCAAAACATATCGCGCTCTGAAAGAGCGCCTCATTTCCTCCTTTCGCTTTTTTAAGCCAGAGGTGACGTGAAGGATTACTTGGCTCCGGGGTTGTGGTATGCGCTGCTATCCTTGGCATCAGTTCCGGGCGGCTGACCTGGACACGAACCCAGCCGGGAGACTTGTGCAAAAAGCACATTCCCAGCAGTTATAGTAAGTCACTAGAGGCCCTACCCAAGGGACGGGGAACTTTAATTACACCTTAGATTGGGAAAGACATATGACACTGGCAGAGAAAGCGCACGCATCATATCAGGAAGGAAGCCGCTTGGTTGCGCCTCTTATGGGGTTTCCGGGGCTTCAGTTGAGAGGCGGGAGTATTAAGCTTGCCCAGCAGAATTATGGTGAGCATTTCGGTACCGTTCGCGCATTGGCTGAGCGGTTTCGTCCGGACCTGATATTTCCGTTGATGGACTTATCTGTGGAAGCGAATGCGTTCGGCTGCTATACGCTTTTCCCGGTGCATAAAGCTGCAACTGTAGTGGAAGAGGGGTTTGATATCTCCGATATCGAGAGATGGCGGCGTGTGAACATGACCTTTGATACGCGTCTGCAGGGATATGTGGAGACGCAAAAGCTCATGAATATCGGTCTGCCGGAAGGAATGCTGTGCGGCGGATATGTGAGTGGCCCTTATACCCTGGCGGCGATGCTGATGGGCAGCGATAATGCAGCTATGGCCACGGTGCTGGAGCCTGAGACACTGCACTCGCTGTGCTCTTTTGCGACGGAGAAGATTCAGGAGTATACGCGGTTGTTGATCTCTGCCGGCGCCCAGGTCATTGGCGTGCTTGAGCCCAGTGCTGTTATGCTCGGCCCCGAGGCGTTTCAGAGCTTCAGTGCTGAGTATATCAAGCACATCCGCAGGAGTGTGGATTATACCGGTGTGAATATCGTGTATCATACGTGCGGTAATACTATGCATCTGTTGGAAAGCATGGTTGACGCCGGCGTACACGGCGTCAGTCTGGACGCCCCGGAAGCCGGCGTAGATTTGCCTGAGGCGGCCCGGAGAACGCCCGAGGACGTGGCCGTCATCGGCAACATCCATCCTGCAATGACAATGGTTCGCGGTCGCAGTGAGGACGTTCGGGAAGAGACTGATGAACTGTTGAGAGCAATGGATCCTTATCCGCATTTCATACTGAGTACCGGTTGCGATTTGCCGGAGGAAACACCGCTGGAGAACATCCAGGCCTTCATGGATGCGGGGCGACAGCACCGGATTAAGGGCTGAGAACCCTGCGAGCTTCGGTTGTTCTCGATGTTCTCCCGGTCTTGAGCCCGCTGGTACTGAGATAGACGTGGGGTCCATCAGACGACGTTCAGCCCAACAACAAAAAGTTATATCTATTTTGGATAAGACGATGTTGTGACAGAAAGACGGGGTGGGGCTTTATCACCCGTGTTACGCTTTAAGCGGCTACCGGCGGGGGCACGTCGCCGGATAAAACAGCGGGGCGCTTTCCTTTCTTTTCCGTTCCGTTCTTGGTCGAAATCGATGTCGCTACCGAAATTGAAAGCCCGGACGATTCGATGTCGCGCTTTACCGGGCCTTTTCGGTCAACGATAGCGGCGACGATAGTGGGAGACGATGAAAATTCATACTCGTGATCTGCTCTCGTCTATCGGCATTCTATTCCCCCGTTTTTTTTGTCCTTCATGTTTTTGTCCAGTACCCCACAAGAATCACCCGCGCCCGCTTTGGGGCGCAGATGTGGGGGGTATCCCCGATCCCACGGGTTCACACCCGTGGCTACCCACCTGGACCGCTTTGCGGTCCGCGGCGGACGGTGTGTCGGTGAATCAGTGGATCGGTGTGTCGGTTAGCCGTTATCAGTTATTCGGGGTTCAGAGTTCGGCGTTCGGGGTTTGGGGGTGCATCTGACGTAGGCCGTGTTTCGCCGAAACCGGCCTTTCAGGCCGGAATATGGTTGCCGTCTGTATTCAGCCAAGGTTATAACCTTAAGCTACGTTGAAGCAGGGCCTTCGGCCCTTGAATACATCATATTCCGTCTCAGAGAGGCCCCGAACGGGGCCGACTCACCGTAGCCTCTCCGAGCTGTAGGCTCTACGAGCCGGAAGCCCAGGCGGCAGCCTGGGGTGACAAAGGCACACCACCGATTGCGTCCTGAAAGGACGCTTCAGTATCGTATTTGTTTTATTTATTCAGTCTGACTTGTGTATACGTGTCCGCGTTCAGACGGTGGAACGTTATCCGGCATCTTTAGGCTGAATACGCAGCAGGTTCAGGTGTCTATGCCGCGAAGAAAATCGGCACATTCTTCGGGCAATGTGGGGTTGATGTAAATGCCGGAACTGATTTCAAAGCCACCCGGTGCGTGGAGTTTTGGGATAATGACGATGTACCAGTGCAGATACCGGGCGTCATCATCGCCATAAGGGGCGGACCGGATGATGTAGTTGTAATCGGGGTCGCCGAGCCCGAAGTAGACTTTGCGCAGTGTTTTCCTTAAAACGTCAGCGAGATCGTTGCTTTCCTCCGGAGAGATATCGCCGAAAGAGGCACGGTGGATTTTCGGTATTATGCGGATTTCGAACGGACTGCGTGCGGCGAATGGGCACCGCACGAGGAAGTAATCGCTTTCCAGAACGACCCGATCGCCCACTTCCAGTTCTTGTTCCAGGACGGTGCAATAGATGCAGTTTCCGAACGTATCGAACGATTCGATGGCTTTATAAATCGGATCCCGGATATGTGGAGGTATGACGGGGGTCGCAATGACCTGAGAGTGCGGATGGACCAGTGACGTTCCCGCCTGAGGGCCGTAATTGCGGAATATAGTCACAAAGTTGATGTGTTCCTGACTGATGATATCCTGGTATCGGTCTTTGTAGGCGCGGATGATTCTCTCGACTTCTGCATTGCTCATCGTAGCGATCGTCGGGTTATGGTGAGGAGATTCGATAATCACTTCTGCCGCGCCGTAGCCGTTGGCTTTGACCATAACGCGCTGCACTTGACGCTCCGGCGTGACCGTGCTGCTGAGTGCTGCGTATTTATTCGGCACTGCGCGCAGCGCCCAGCCGCCGTCGGCGTCTTCCCGGTAGACTTCATCAGGCGTTTTGTGTTCGTTGCCCGGGCAGAAGGGACAATTTTCGTCGTATTCGGGAGGTTGTTCCCGACCTTCGCCTGCGGCTTTCGCGGCGATATCCTTGGGGCGGTCGGCGCGTTCAGGAGCAATGATGACCCATTCTTTGGTCGTGGGCTTCTGGCGGAATTCCGACATGTGACAATCCTCCCTTTTTCTTATGGTTCGCGAATGAGCCCGGACGTATCCGGCTCTATACTATACCTTTGAAAACAATCGTATGAGTAACAGTAACTGCGTTAAGCAAACTGCGTTTAGGAACTGCGTCAGCGCGTCGTCAACATCCAGGATGTACTTGTCCCGCTCCACGCAGTGGCTCCATGCAATGGCTCGTATGAAACTGCGTTTAGCATGTCGTTTACCTGTGATCCGCAGTT
>CAJXKU010000324.1 GCA_913055945.1 uncultured Lentisphaerota bacterium
GCGGAGTGGCAACGAGCTACAGCTTCGTCTCGCTGCCTTGCATATGCAACCACAAAATCAACTGCGAAATTTAGGTTTAACCGGCGCCCCGACGCGGCGCCGCTATGTACCCCCGCTCTCCGGCGTAAACGGGGGTTTTGACGGGGCTTGCCGTGCCCCAAAGGGGCACAGGTCGGTAGCCCCCGGCGTAAGCCGGGGGGTTTGCCAAGTAACGCCTCCACCATTGCGCCCGAAAAGGGCGCGGGTAGGGACAGTGAGTCGGTGTGTCGGTGTGTCGGTGTTCCATCAAGACCGCCGCGCGCGTGAAACCGCCCCGAGATATCCCAAAGGCAGATTTCACTTACTCATACGCGCACTCATACACCTACTCTTCCCGCAAGTTTCCTCTGCATCACATGTTCCGCAGAAGATGCGTTTGGCGGCGGCATGCGTTCCCGGTAAAGAAAAAGAACACGCGGGATTTACCCATTGACGCTCCTGTGTAAGAAGCGTTATACGCTACCCCACCACGGCTGTTACGATCAGCTTTACACCTCCGACGAGAAGCAACCCGCCGATCAGGCGTTGAACAGTCTGCGCTTTCAGACGCCCGCCGCCGAGATGTGCCCCGGGCAACCCGCCAACAAAGGCCGCCAGCGCTAATACCGCGGTGGGCAGTATGGCAATATGTGCCCGAGAGACATGACCGCCCAATGCAAACAGCGAATTCAGCACCACAAAGGCAGCCGCCGCACAGGCGGCCTCCTTGGTATCCGCTTTAAAAATGACAATCAGGACAGGGATCAGTATAAATCCGCCCCCGCTGCCGGTAACGCCGCCAATGAACCCCAGAACTGCCCCTGTCACGATGGCCGCCATCCAATACCGCAATGGTGATCCGGTTTTATGCCGGGTCGGCTGCAGAGTATTTCCCGCCAATAACCGTATCGCTGCGGCCGTCAGAACCGTACCCAGCACCACCTGAAACACCAGTTTCGGGACCGGCAGGATGCCCCCCACAAATGCAGCGGGTAACGATGCGATAACGAAAGGCACGAGATAGTTCGACTGAAAATGACCGTTCTTATAATACTGGATAAAACTCGTCGAGGCAATCAACACGTTCAGACATAGGACAGTCGGAGCGACGGCGGGCGTTGTCACGCCGACTAAAGCGAGCACGGCGAGATATCCGGTCGCTCCGCCCAGACCGGCGGCAGCATACAGGAAAGCCACAGCCGCAAACGCCGGATAGATCATCCACGGAAGCGATTCAATAGTCATTCTGAAAAACGCTCATCTGACTGCTTATGCTCAACATTGTCGCGTGACTTTTCCAGCCACCCGGTACGAACGTGCGTGTACTGGTCAAAGTCCGGCACATACGGTTTGATATCCAGCAGCGGGGATCCGTCCAGCATATCCACGTTCTCGAGGTGAAGTCTGTCGCCATCCACAGCTCTCAGCCGCACCACTGATAATCCGATCGGATTCGGCCGTTTGGGTGCCCGCGTGGCGAACACGCCGTGCTGCTCTTCATCAAGGAACGGGGTCACCGTCAATCGGTAATCATGCACCCGATGAAAATAGTAAAGCAGGAGAATATGAGAAAACCCATCGAGGTCTTCCAAGCCCTGAACATAATCCTCATACACGTGCACCGTTCCTCGAATACCCCGGGCACCGGCGGGTTGAATCGGCATGCCTTTAATTTCGGTGAACGGTGTATGGATTTCCCCGATGGGAGTGATTGCCAGCTCCATAATAGGGCTCCTTTATTCACTGCGTCATCCAGGTTCACAGGCTCAAAGCCTTGACATTGGTCAGGCTCGTCCAACTCCACCGCATGACGATCTTTCTTCGGATTTACACTCTACGGGACCGCATCCGTTTTCCTTTACCCGCAGAACAGCAGTGAATTTACCCCTCGCTCACGCCCGCAGGCATACGTTCTACGAGCTCAGCCTGCCATTGGGATTCCGGCCATCCTCCCTTTCCCCGCTCCTGATGAATCCGATTCAATGCTGTTAACACCCGATCAGTCTCCCAGCCGCACAATTTCAGAACCGCCCCCATAACAGTACCGGTCCTTCCGGTTCCGCTCTCACAGTGGATGAGTACCCCTTTGTGCTCCTCCACAAGAGAGCAATATATATGGTGTGCGGTCTCCTGGATCCGGCGGCTTTCCGTTTCCGGTGCTGCAGGCACTTCTCCGCCTACCAGGTCCTGCAACGGCAAGGCCACCGCAATCTCCAGCGGATACGGATCGTAGGGAGGTACCGTGGTCAATAGATTCACAACGCTATGAAATCCCGCATTGAATAACTGCATCCACGGAGGAGCGCCTCGTTCCGGATTCCGCATCCCCCCAAGCGGAGCGGGATCCGTGCAGGCCCAATACAGCTGTCGGGGAATGTCCACCCCGTTGATCGCCGGCATCGAAGATGGTGCATCAAGTAAAAACATCGTAATCAGCAAATCCTCCTTTACTCAGGGATCACAAGCTGTTCTCCCTTTCGAATAATGTTATTCTCCAAGTTATTGGCCTGTTTCAGCTCCGGCACGGAAACACCGTGCGTTCGGGCGATCTCATACAGTGTATCCCCCTCCTTAACCAAATAAGTTTCCCCGGCTGACTCACCTTTCTGCCCGGATTTTTTCAACGCCCACGCCAACAATCCTTCCGCCAGCGCATTGCGCGAGGCTTTTGACTCACACCCCGTCACCGTCACAATAAAGCTGCTGTTCTCTTTCTGGTATGTCAACACCATACACCAACCGGCCCGATCTGTGTAACCGGTTTTCATGCCATTCACGCCGGGGATGTCTTTCACCAAGCGATTACGATTTACGAGTTGAAAGGGTTCTTCCTCATCTTCCCGCAGATATGTGATCCACGTAGAAGCTGCATCAACGACACTCGGATACTGCAGAAGTTTGGCCGCCAACAGGGAAAAGTCCAGCGCATTCCCTCTGTTCGGCTTTTCGTTTTCCTCGTACACCGGCAGACCATGGGGATTCGAAAAATGGAGACTGCTTAAACCAAGCTCTTCCGCGCGTTGATTCATCAGACGCACGCCACGCGCCGCTTGACCATCGCCAAAAAACTCCGCTGCCGCATAAGCAGCGTCGCAAGCACTGAAAATCATAATTGCCTGGAGTGTCTCCCGGACAGTGAAAGATTCACCGCGTTCCATATAAATCTGGCTTCCGCCCATACCTGCCGCGTCTTTTGATACGGTCACCTCGCTGTCCAGGGAAAGCCCCTCCTCACCCTCAATATATTCGATCAGAGCCAAAGCGGTCATCATTTTCGTGAGAGAAGCAACGGGAACGGTTTTTGTCAGGTTCTTCTCCCAATAAACAGCAGGATCTGAAAGGTTAACAACAGCGCCCGTTGTGCAGTCAGAAGCTTTTTGTTTAAGCCCCGGCGGCAATGACCACTTCTTCCGGTTGGACAGAAGATTCCGCCGAAGCCTCTCCAGAAAGCTTCGTTCCGACTCCCGGTCCTCTACCTTCCCTCTCGTCTGCCTCTCCCGTTCGGGCTCATCCGCCGGCTCAGCGTTTTCACTCCCCGTAGGATCCGAAGCAGATGTTGTCCCTTCGTCCCGGTTCGGCTCGCTCTCCGAAAATAAAAATATCCCGCCGAAAAGCAAGACGGCGGCCAAAAGGTGAGCACCGATGACAATTATTCGCAATAACCATTTCATCAGAATACAACGTACGCCTCTATCTGCTCCTGTTGCTCCTCAGTCCTGATATCCGCGTCC
>CAJXKU010000325.1 GCA_913055945.1 uncultured Lentisphaerota bacterium
GCTGCCAGGCGATCCTGGGCGGGCACGTCCAGATGATCGGCCACAGCGACCCGAATGGTATCGCCTTCAATATCCAGGGGCATAACATCGTGGCGTTCCGCGAAGTTCCGCGGGACCAACTGGAGTACGCGCGGGTTGATTTCCTCAAATTTGATGTCAGTATAAGGAATACTTCGCTGATTCGCGACGTGGCCGTAAACGTGTTCGGGAGATGCGTAGCCCTGTTCTATGAGAATTTCGCCCAGATAGTCGCCGCTGGCATGCTGTTTTTCCAGAGCTTCCTGGAGTTGTTCTTCAGAAATGATCCCCTGAGCGACAAGCAGATCGCCCAGTTTCTGAGGTCTGGAGGAGGTGTTTTGCCCTTGTTGCTGTTCTTCCGCCATACCGTCGTTTCTCGCATAACGTGGTCGAATATCTGATGAGAAAGTAACTGTTCGTAAAGAAGTTATCAGTGATTCCCGAGTCTGGCTGTTTTTATACGCCGGCCTTGTTTCAGGGAAACAAGTTGTATTTGTGTACTTTCTCATTTACGTTACGATACATGATAAGAGCGCTTCGTTTGGTCCAAGTAAAGTGTTTTAAAAACTCTCAATACACAATACACCGCATAAAGTATATTTGAAATCATAAGCCGGCGCAGGAAATGTTTATAGGTAAGGCAGCCTCAGAGCTCTGCCCAGTCTGAATTGATAAGGTGTCTGTGGTCAACAGCAGTGACTTAAGCGATCAGAACGCGTCGCGGACGAAACATAATAAAAGGGGGTATCGGCAATGCTCGGCGTAGACATCGGCGCTTGTTCGCTGAAACTTGTCCAAGGTGTTCGGCCGGGCATTGTGGAAAACGATCACCGTTTTGCGTATGAAGAGCAACTCGAAGGGCGTACGCTTGAGCCGGTGCGGGAGCAGTTATGGGCACTTATCCGTGCAAACGGATATAAGGAGCAGCCTGTCTGGGGAAGCGTCAGTTCGGTTTATGCAAAGACACATATCGCGGAGTTTCCCCGCATGTCGGAGGATGAATTGAAAGGGGCTGTCGAACTGGAGGCCGGTGAGTACGCATCTTCGGATTGGGGAGAAGTGGACGTGGATTACCAGGTGCTGGAAGAAGTTGCGGATGACCAATTGCGGGTGTTACTTGTCGTATGTCCCAGGTCCTTAACCGAAGAGTACATAAGGCTGTTTCGGGAATGTTCCCTGTATCCTGTCGGTTTGACAATCGACGCCGTCTCGATTGTGACGACCTTTCAGAGTGCGTTTCCTTCGCACCAGCGTGCTGTAAGGTGGGCTGTCCTTGTGGATATAGGAGCGAGAAGGACGAATATAGATGTTGTTGAAGGAGACATGCTGCAGATTGTCCGTAATGTTGATTTTGGTGAGAACACGTTACGGGAGAACGCCGGCGCCGCTGAAGAAGAATCGGCAAGTGATGATCTTAAAGTGACGGAGGAAAACTTTGAACAACTGCTCACGCCGTTGATAACAGAACTGGAGCGCACGATTGAATACTACCGGCGTATGTTGCGTCAACGGGGTGACGCGGGAGCGGGAGAGGATTTCCAGCTTTTCATCTGCGGCGGAGGTGCCTCCCTAACCCGTATCGTTGATGTCTTAACAGGTCGTATACAGAAAGATGTGCAAGTGCTGGATCCGTTTCAGAATATGCAGGTAAATACCGCTGCGGCGGACGAATCAGCCGTTGAACGTTCCGTCTATGCTGTAGCGGTGGGGAACCTGATTTGCGGGCTTTCTTAAGGGAGGAGAGCGAAGAAGTTGCTATTCGGAGACCTCCTGTTCTATGAATGAATATCGGCGCATGATGCAATGAGAATCGTGGGGTTATGTCTTGGCAGGACCACCGATAAATCTTATCCGGGATCGAGCTCAGTTTCCGCCGACGCGGGCTGCCAGGCTATCTGTTCTGCATGTAACACTGCTCGGGGCAGCTTATGTGGGTACGCTGGTGCTGGTACTGGTCGTATACCTTCAGCTTCGGGATGCACAGAGTGGCTTGCAAACACGCCTTGATGATGTTCGCCAGTTGCGAAAGGAGGTGCAAACGAAAACGGTCCAGGGTGGTCGGGCGTATGAGGCGGGCATAGAGGATCTGCGCCGGATCATCAGACTGGATGAACAAAAGAAATCCTGGTCGAAAAAGCTGTTTGCGTTGCAACGTCAGATTGCGCCGGGTACAGCGTTGCTCACTGTCGAAGGAAAAATCGAGGATAAGTTCACGATCGAGGGATATAGCAGGGACAGCGACAATCGGGGTATGGAGCGTGTCGCCCGGTTTGTCAGCAATCTTCAGCAAAGTGAACCGTTTATGAAAGGGATCAGTGAACTCTCAGTGGGGGGGATAACGAGGAAAAACGAGGAAAACGATCAGAACGGTAAGAAACTGTACTTCACTCTGCACTGTAAATGGGAATAAGTTGGGATGACCCGGAAACAGATAATCAGGATTCTGCTCGGCGGATATTTCGTCTTTGCCGCCATAATCTATTTCGTCTTCATTCACGGCAGCTACAGTAGTATCAGGCGCTTACAGCATGAACTCGCCCGGTCTTCGGGTACGGAGATTATCCGGGAAGAGCAAAAGCGGGCGGTACGTCGGAAGGATAAGCAGATCCGGAGGATGTCCTCTGTGATCAGGGATTTTTCCGAAAAACTGGGCACCTACAGTCAGCAGGAGCTTGTCAGGATTATCGGCGACCTGGCCCGGAAACATAGGGTGGCCGTCTCATCCTTTGAAATCGGGGGCAAAGAGAATGTTGCTGCTTGTCAGGCCTATAAGGCAAGGATGGCGGTATCCTCACGACGCTTTGAACAGATTCTGTCTTTTCTGGTTGCCCTCGAACAAGAACAGGATCGCTTTTTCTGGATAGAGCGGCTTGAATTGAATGCCCAGGGGAGAGAAGACGCAGAGTATCGGCTGAAACTCAGCATGATGCTCGCCGCAGATTTGAGGACGGATACAGCGTTGTGAGTTCTGTGGAAGAATCGGCCGGTGAACAGCTAAATTATCGGTCCGTGGGTAAGAATTGCTGGGATCATCAGGTAAAGGGTGAAATTTTGCAGCGTATGTTGGCCGGACAGCAGAAAAAGGTCATAATTCTAGGCATATTAACGATCTGTGCGGGTGTGGCTTGGTATATTGTGATGTCAGGTGCGGCATCACCGCCGCCTTCGACACCGGAAAGTTCTGAGGGGGGCGAAAGCACAGTAGGGACGAGCTCGGCAGAGGAAGGTGCTGCAGGTGCTGCTCAGGAGGCGACTGAGAGCAGCCCACCGTCGTCTGAAAAGGGGCAAAAAGAGGCAGAAAAACGGGTTGATGCGGACGAAGTTGACAGGCTGATTCAGCGAGCCGCGTCGGTTGTTGGCCATCGGGAGGAAGTGCCTGCACGCAGTGGTAGAGGGCGGAACCCCTTTCGCATCGGGGGCGCTTACGTGACGGATAATGCAGATACTGATGATGAGAAAACGAAGGTGTCCGCGGATGAGACAGAAAAAAGGGGTGTTGCATCGGAGTTGTCTCTTTCGTCTATTATTTGGGACAAAAAAAATCCGTTTGCAATTATTAACGGGCGGATTGTCGGTGTGAAGGATCAGATAGGATCCGGTATTGTTGTGAGTGAAATTAAACCGCAGAAGGTTACTCTTTCTGTGAGTTCGTCGGCCGGCGATGAAAAACGTCGTTTATATCTAAAGCAGGAATGAAGAGGAGAGGCTT
>CAJXKU010000326.1 GCA_913055945.1 uncultured Lentisphaerota bacterium
CAGGTTCGGTCACCCCGACACGAGAAGCGATGTTCTTGATCGTCAGGTTCTGAATTCCCTTCTCGGCGATCAATGTCATGGCCGTATCCACGATCTGCCGTTGTCGATCTGTCAAAGGCATAAGCACGCCTCCATGTTAACTCTTATTAACTTAATGTAGCACCTTTCACAACATGTGCAAATTTATACCGAGCAAACACGCGCCACTTGGCGAAAAAAAAATATGGCATATAGTCTTCGCAGGAAATCGGCGGACGTTTACGTTTGCGGTTTGAGCGGAATACGGAATTGAAATCAGGTAAACATCAATGCAACTCAATGAACAGCAGATCCAACGCTATTCACGCCATATCCTCCTTCCCGAGGTCGGTGGAAAAGGACAAGCCCAGCTTTTGAGTTCAAGTGTTCTGCTTGTAGGAGCGGGAGGGCTCGGTTCGCCGGCGGGACTCTACCTTGCTGCCGCCGGGATCGGCACCCTGGGCATCATTGACGCGGATAACGTACAGGTAAGCAATCTTCAGCGACAGGTTCTACACACCACCGGGGAGCTGAACACACCGAAAACGGAATCCGCTGAGAAGAAGCTCAAGGCACTTAACCCCGATGTAAATATTCATCTGTACAATGAGCGGCTGCGCGCAGAGAATGCAGCCGGCATTCTGGATGGTTATGATTTCGTGATTGACGGCACAGACAATTTTCCAGCAAAGTTCCTGGTGGCAGACGCCTGCTACTTCAGCGGTATCGCTTATAACCACGCCGGGATACTCCGTTTCGAGGGGCAGACGATGACTGTGCTTCCGGGGCAGACGGCCTGTTACCGGTGCGTCTTTCGTTCCCCACCCCCCGCCGACGCTGCGCCCTCCTGCTCACAGGCCGGTTTGCTGGGTGCTGTGCCCGGCGTAATCGGCAGCATCCAGGCAACAGAAGCAATCAAATATCTGCTGACTCAGGGTCAACTTTTAACGAATACGCTGCTGAAGTACGACGCATTGAACATGACCTTCCGTCGGGTGGGGCTGAACCGGGATCACAACTGTCCGCTTTGCGGTGACGAAGCGGACATCACCGAACTGCACGATGAAGAAGAACAGCCGGTGAGCAATGTTCAGCGCGAAACGTCAAAAAAAGGCCGCGAGCAGGGAAAATGTACAGAAGAGAGATGAAGAATACGACGCGAGGTGAACTGTCTACGCTTGCCGCCCCCACAGCAAAAAGCCCCGGCGGCACCGCATACGCCAAACGCCCTACACCGAGTCTTACTTTTGCCGCCCCGAGCTTATCTCGACGACGCAGGACAGTCTTTACGGTTGGAATATCCCCCACAGGTGTGGACTGAATTCCTTCAACCCAATGACCTCCATTCTGTTTCTTCGGTGAACAACAGGATGATCCTGATCCGGAAGCGCAGCAACCGGCGCTCGCCGAAGCGCGGGACGGTGGGGAGTCTGATTGCGTTCGCCCTTTCATTATCTCCGTTCAGATCCGTTTTCGGACAGCTGATGCTTCTCGGTATTTCACCGAATCTCAAACAGTGCTACTGCCTCACCACCGAAAACGTATTCGTTGGCGTTCTCTTTTTCTTCAATATTTCCACCGATCAGAGTCTTCACTTTCCGTCCCTGTGCCCAGGGAACCGAGGCACTAACCGGATCATCAGCATGGTTCACAACGGCCACATACAGCTTGCCGTCGTGTTTAACCCGCCTCAACTCAAGCTTAGCCGTCGGCAGCGTATAATGCCAGCGAGACCTGCCCGCATGCCCGTTCCAGTACCAGAACTTTCCTTCCCCCACTTCCGTATATGGTTCAGACAATCCTTCGGCCGGGCTGACGGTTTCGTCCAGATCTTCCCAACTGTCAACCTGTTCCACTCGATCACGGAACTGCTGTATCTCAGCATCCGGCAGTGGTTGACCGTATTCGTCGGTCGTGGGCAGTTCCCCCACCACGACGATACGGCGATCATCCGGCAGATCGGTTATTTTCTCCATGGCCAGCCTGCGCAACCACGGCGCAGCGATGATCAACACATCGTTAACACTCTCCGCCGACACATCTTCATCCAGCACGTACTTCCACTGCCGCCCCAGTGCACCGACATAGGCGAATGCCTTGACGGCGCCGCCGAGAAAGGCCTCTTCAGGCCGCGGGTTGAACTCGTTCCACGCCCTGTTACCCTCAGTTGCCAGCACAGCGACATCGGCATTGGCTCGCGCATTGAGGAAAGCACGGAACACATCTTGGTGCCGGCGTATCTGATTCCTCACCCTGGTTGCAGCCTTGTACCGCCTGGAGGCCCCAAGACGCGTGTTCATCCACCAGGTATACGAGGTGCTCTGGAACTGGCCCATCAGGTAATTGCGGAAAATCACATTCCGCACCCGGCGTGGGTTGGAGTGACCGTGATTATACAGGTGATCCTCACTGTTCCACACCGGCCAGCCCAATGGTGTCTGTACAGTATCGACCAGTACTTGAGCTTCGATCGGGGGGATCTTGCAGACGGGGTGATCCCAGCTTGCAGCGTTAAAGCCTTCTACGGAGCGGTGCATATACGGATTTGCATGTGCCTTGGTGGTAAAGAGAAAATCATCGCGAAGATAAGGTTTCTTTTCCTTAATCCGGTTTATCCGTCTGGTGTAGTATTTACCCCACGCCTTTTGGAAGTAGCGATACCAGTCCAGAAGCTCCGCATGTTCCCCCATGTAATATGTGCGGCCCGGTACGCCGAATCGAAGACTCATGAGCCAGGCCTCATTGTCGACTCCATACCGTTGAGAAAGTTCTTCCAGCCGCGGATCGGGCAAGCCGAAATCTTTCCACGAAAACGCGGAAGAATCTTTGCCTTCGGTCTTCTCTTCGTACTCCTCAGCCGGTATGCCAAGCTCGTCCCATGACTCGTAAGATGTACCCCAGCGTTCATTCACCTTTTTCAGGCTGCCGTGTTTTTCCTTGACCCAATCAGGCCATTCCTCCAAAGCCTGCTTGTAGTCCTGAATCCGCTCTTCACCGCCGTGAGAGGAGGGGTTTCCCCCATAGAGTCTCTGTATTTTCTTACCTATACAATCCTCATTCACCAGGAAGGTGCCCCGGGCCACTTCCGCATTTTCTTCAACGGCCGGCACAGTAGACAACATCATTCCGTGTTCCCTTGCCCACGCGAGGAAATTCTTGCTTCCGCCGTAGAGCACCGAATTGTACCCTTTCATCATGATCTTCTTCATTTCCGTGAGCTGGGTGCTTGCGTATTCGCCCACATGCAGATCCATGCCGTGAACCATACGCGGCTTGGGGCCTTCCCAGGGTTTTTCGCGCCAGTAGGAAGGGCGCTCAAATTCCTGAACCTCCGCATCCCGCGGGAAAAACTGGTGGAAGTGCGGCTCCGCCAGCGCCTCCTCGGCCAGGGAAGTGCCCAGAAAGTCTACAAAAGCCTCGGCCTGCAGGGACGCACCCTCCCTGGGAACAAGAACACCGTACTCCACGCCGCCGACATACTCGCCCAGTCGCCTCACGCGTTGCTTGGCCACCGGCACGTACTTGAGATTCTCTTTCTGCTCATCGGTGGCCCGCCACTCCCAGTCCTGTTTCCCGGTAAATACGAGGTCGCCACGCCCCTTCAACACCAATTTGCACGCACCATGAAACTTATTGGCGTATGAACGTTCGAACTTAAGCTCGATATTGGGGTTATATTCGGCAAAAGCTTCAGACAGAA
>CAJXKU010000327.1 GCA_913055945.1 uncultured Lentisphaerota bacterium
CGGCATTCCGATTTCGATAGCGATTTCGATCTCGATCAAGAACGCACAGGAAAGCCCATGCTGTTTTATCCGGTGAAATACCACCCGCCGACAACCGCGTCAAGTGTGATGTGAGACGGGCAATAAAGCCAAACCGCCGGGCGGCGTGCATAGAAAGGAGCACCGCAAAAAGGCCGGAATATACCGGAGACAACGTCTCGCCGCGGGGTGTCAGGGCGGCTGCGCCGCCCGGCGGGTTGGCTCGTGTAGGTTAATTCTGCCCTCGAGGCGATCTCTGCGGCCTGTGGCGAGATGCAGCCCCAGCGCTCGTTCAGCTATCCCGAATTGGCGGGAAACGTAATCCCGTAACGTTTCATCTTACGCCACAGGGTGCTTTTATCAATCCCCAGCTCTTCGGCTGTCTTCCTGCGGTGGCCGTTGTTGCGGGCGAGCGCTTCCCGGATGGCTGCGAGTTCTGCATCCTGCACGGATCTGCTTTTTGTCCGCGGTGCAGAGTCACCCTCTTGCACATTTTCTCCAGGGCTCGAGGGGGCATCTTCACGCCGCGCTTTGTCCACTTCAGGCGGCAAGTGCTGAACGTCAATCTCGCTTTCCCGACAGAGGACAAATGCGTGTTCAATGATGTTCTGCAGTTCACGTACGTTGCCCGGATAGTCGTACGCCAGCAACAATTTCCACGCTTCCGGCGAAACACCTTCAATGTGCTTCTGCGTCCGCGCGTTGAATTCTTCTATAAAATGCCGGGTCAGAAGCGGAATATCATCGCGTCGCTGCGCCAGCGGCGGGACTTGAAGTTTGACCACATTCAGTCGGTAATAAAGATCTTCGCGAAATTCACCTGTGGATACGCGCTCGCTCAGGTTCTTATTCGTGGCGGCAACGATGCGGACATCTGCGTTGACAGCCTCGTTTGAGCCCAGCGGCTCATACTGGTATTCCTGAAGCACGCGCAACAGCTTTACCTGCATCGCCGGTGAAATTTCGGCAATCTCATCCAGAAACAGTGTTCCGCCTTCCGCAAGCGCAAAACGTCCCGGTTTATCTGACTTGGCGTCCGTAAACGCCCCTTTCTTATAGCCGAACAATTCGGACTCCAGCAGCGTATCGGGAAACGCTCCGCAACTGATGGGCACAAATCGCTTCTCCCGTCGGGGACTCAATTCATGGACCGCTCTGGCGAAGAGTTCCTTGCCGGAGCCGCTCGGACCCTGAATCAGTACCGGACTGCCCGCTTCAGCGACATCGGGCAGGATTTCGAACAACCGTTGCATCTGCTCGTTTTTGCTTATAATATCGGCGTAGCTGTAGGAGCCCTGCAGGTCGCGGCGCAGTTTCTCGACTTCCGACAGATCGCGGAACGTTTCCACGCCGCCCTTGATGCGGCCTTCCTCATCCCGCAGAACGGCCGTACTGATACTTGCAGGGACACGTTCACCGGCGGTGTTCAGGATATTGACCTTTCTGTTCACGATGTTGCTGCCGGTTTCAATGGTTTCCCGTAACGCGCATGCGTGCTGGCAGATGTCCGCACGGAAGACGTCGTAGCATTTCTGCCCTAACGCCTGATCAGTGGCGACACCCGTGATGCGCTCGGCAGATTTGTTAAAAAACGTGATGAAGTAATCCCGGTCCACCGTGAATACGCCATCCGCTATACTGTCCAGAACAATGCGTGTTTCGTGCTGGTCCAATTCTTCGGCCGGCTCCTTCTTGTTTTCGGCGTTGTTGCCCGGCGTCATGCTCCGCGCAACATCAACATAACGTAGTGCACCACATAACTCAGCTTATGTTGCACGCAACATAAGCTGAGCTCTGACTACCAGTCTTCGATCTCTTCGTCGAAGTCAAAGGTACTGCGCTCCTCCAAGGCGTACTCAGCCGTTGAAGCAATATCATCATCCTCGTGACTGGTCAATTTATTCAGTAACGCATGGCTGTTTTTGGGCGCCACCCCTGCCAAAGCCTCTAAGGCTGCCAGCCTCAAGTCTTTTTCTGCCTCGGGATCGGATGCCACCTCCATGATCGTATCTCCTGCTTTGTCGAGAGAACATCGCCCTGCTGCTCGAAGCGCTTCACGCTTGATGTTCGCATCGGTGTTTTTCAACTGATCTATAATCTGATCACCAAAGTATGCGATAAAGCCCATACAAAACACGGCTGTCTGCACCCACTCACTGTCGTCACTTTGATAGCATGTGCTAATGGCATCCGGCTGCCACATAATCGGGCCACGAACAGCGGCCTCAAGGCAACGCTTCCGGACGAGTTTGGGGCGTTCCGGGTCTTCGTAAACCGCCTTCAATTCAGACATAATCTCCTGTCCGATGTCCTCGGACAAACCTCCCTCCTCAAGATCGCCTATCACGTCATAGAATTCGCGATCTTCGTCCCACATTTGCAACGCTGGTCCGAGGGCAATAGCGGCAGCACTTACCACTTCCGGTGCTTGATCGTGCCGGATAAGATAAAGGAGAGATTTTGCCAGATGGTCGTCAACATCTTGACACGCGGCATGACACGCCATTTTGCGTGTTTCGGGGTTACTATCCGCAAGCCCCTGGTCAATCCATTCGCGCGCACCCTCCGGCCATTCCCACATACCGAGCTCATTTAAAAAGGTCAGGTTATCGTGCAGTTCGGACATTTTCATTGTCTCCATTTTTACAGTGTTACGACATCGCTTCCGGAAAGGACGCCTCAACCTTAAGTGACTTTGGGCTAGTGTTCTGTACCCGAATTGTCTTGACTAAATTTTCACTGATAGCCGTTTAAACAAACGGTAGAAGTGCGGAAACATAGCGTATACGTTGCACGGTCTGTCACTTCCCTTGCGGGGGTAAGAAAATTGCGAAATGCGCCTTGTAACTTTGTCTCGCACCTTGTCTCGAACTTTGTCTCGAACCATCGTCCGCTCTTTCGCCTTTTACACTCGTATTATGACACTGTCTGCCCGCCGCCCTAGTAAAATAGGGCCACATTATGTAAACTCATTTGGAATACACCACACTAGCTTCTCTATTAACATAGTTCCGGTATATCAATTCTGCTTAGACAAATCCCGGTGACACGATAATGGAGAGAATTAAAAAACCGTCACCACACCGGCCGGCAGGAAGGTGGTTTTAAGTACTTCTTCCAGTGATTGATCGGCGGTGTAGAATTTAGGGGCAAGCCTATAATATGCGATATAATATTATATTGTAATCGTTGACTTTTAAAGCAAAGCAACGGCCATTTTCGGGCCGATTCAAGCAGATTTTTCCTGGATAAGTAAAGACTCTCTCTTAACGAAAGAATTATGCGTACGACACGGACCAGGAACGATTGGGAGCAATGTTTTTATCACGTCTTAAACCGGCTGTCGGGGGTACCGGAGGATGTCTGCCGTTCGGAAACACATTTTCAGGAAAATGTGTTTTTTGGCCAAGAGCGTATGCGTAGAAAACGGTTTGAACGCGAGGAAGCCTCAGGCCTTGTTACCTTTCCCCGGTTGAGCCCCCCGTTTCATCAGCGGACGGAGCGGGTTGTTGACGGACAAATTTGTCGATGGCGCGTACGCTGCGTTCCATGCCGCTGTCCAGCGGAATAATGTGGTGACTTTTCTCCAGGCGGATGAGTTTGCGGCGGGGTGTCTGCAATTCGTCGTAAAACGCCGTTGCACGTTCGTTGTCAATCACACTGTCCTGCTCGGCCAGCACCAGAAGAAGAGGTCG
>CAJXKU010000328.1 GCA_913055945.1 uncultured Lentisphaerota bacterium
GGTTACAGCAGCGTTAAGTAGGGGGTGGGGGACACTGGATGCTGTAAAAAATGCAAAAGCGTATGTGTACGGTTGTCTGCGCGGATGTGTAAAAATCGGGGAAGAGGTTTATGGTCTCCAGCCGCCTCCGGAGCTGCCGTTGGGGGAAGTTGAGTGTACGCATAGCGAAACGTAACCCCTCCTGACGTAGAACGAAGCAAGAGGTGAATCTCAGAGATGGAATTTAAACCCCAGCGAAGAGCCTTTTTTTTACGGAACACGCTTGTGGTGATGATCTTTTTCGGGATTCTGGGCTGTGGGGGAGCCGTAGCTGCACCCGTAATCTCTTCGTGGTTACCTTTGTTAATCCCCCCCGTTTCGGCTGCGCTTATAGGGGTATTCCTGTATCGGGCGAAAATCGTTTACGGGAAGGAAAATTATGAGATAAGAGAAGACCGCATCGTGGTTTTACGGGGCGGCCTGTTCTCGGATGCTGAGATCGAACTGCAATTGGAGCACGTGACACATGTAAAATGGATCCGTCCCTGGCTATGGTATAAGTTTTTTGGGACGGGGATATTACGAATAGAAGCTGCGGGCAGTGCTGAAAGTGAAGTGTTCTTTACGGATGTGGAACACTCCGATCAGATCTACAGGCATATCCGGGACGTTATGCATAACCGCGGCTTCTCGATGAGCACGGCGACCCTGAAGCATCAGGAAGGGCCGGCCCCCAGAGGGATCATTGTGGAGCTCGTTCTGGGGGCTTTCGGGATTATATTCGGCATAATCACCTTTGTGGGGCCGCTTATACTGGCCGCAATTGCCGCCTTCCCGCCGATTATCCTTCTGTTCCCGGTGTTCCTGGGGGGCGGAATAGCCGTGCTGGTCGTCCACTACCTTGACCTCAGGCGGCGTATCTACAGTATTTTCGATGGGGTGATTGAGTATCACGAAGGGTTTTTGACAAAGAACGATGCCTTTATCCCCGTGGAAAACGTGAGTAATTCAGAGATTGCGCGGGGAGTTATTGATCGATTGACCCAGTTGTATCAGGTTAAAGTCAGTTGTCAGGGGGCTGGGCAGGAGATAAGATTCCGGCACCTGGAATACGGTCCGCAGTTTGACGCTGCAATCGAGGAATTGATTGACGTTCAATCCGAGGCTCTGCACGAGACAGAAACGGCCGCGGCTGAAGCCGAGTCTGCAACGTTGTCCGGATCTGCCGAAATGCACAACGTTGGCAGAGACACCGAGTCGACGGCCCGATACACGATGGATGCCCGCCGGACCCTGATTCCGCTGTTGATATGCTTCCTCCTGCTGCCCGTGCTTGTGCTCATTTTTCCGCTGTTGATTCTTCTTGTGGGGTATACGGTGTACCAGTTCGTCAGGGTAAAGAACACGGCGTACGATGTAGAGAAACACTCGATCAAAGAAACGTTCGATTTCGTAACATCAAAGACCCGCGAGTTCACCACGGACAAGATCACTGGCGTAACCTTCCGGGAGAGCGTCATAGATCAGTGGTTCGGTACGTGTAGTATCAAATTCTGGTCAATCGGAGCGGCGGAGGAGATAACTTTCCGGAATATTGTTAAGGATGATCAGGTGGAGCAACTGGTCTTGGATAAGGCCGGAATCCGGCCATCGGAGGATGTTGTTTATAACATTAACTCGGAATTCTCAGTGGGGAAAATGATACTGGCCGAACTACCTGCCGTGATTACGGCGATACTGGTTTTTTTCGGAGGGGCTGTGGCGGGGGCATATGTTCACGGCGGGCTCTGGGCGCTTCCGGTTCTTTGCGTGATGGGAGTCGTGTTGAAGTATGTGTATGGCAGGCTTTACTATCCGAGGTCCCGGGTGACGTTGTTCGAGAACTGTCTCGAATTTAATCGCGGTTTGTTGATACGGTTGCGTACGTGTGCGCTCTATCCCAATGTGAAAGATATTACGACGACGAAATATCCATTTATCGGCAATGGATGGATGCGATTCAATGTGGCAGGCGAACAGATCAGAAAATCGAACAACGGGGAAGTGCGTATACCGTATGGGTTCACAGTGTATTATGTCCCGGACATCCTGGATAAGGATGATATTTTTGATCAGTTGCTGCTGGGCAGGACAGAACCCGGTACGGAACCGGAGCAGCCGCTCATGAAATCAGGAAAAGCGGCTGCGAATACACTTTTCAGCGTTATTATTTTAAGTGTAATTATCTTCCCCTTTATTGCCCTGCTTCCTGTAACTCTGCCGATTGCGATCTGGCGAGTGAGGCTGGTACGCTATATCATCGAGCCGAACCGGGTTCTGATGCGAAAGGGCGTTCTGTATCGAAGGCAGACCTCGATCATCTTCGACCGCATTGACCACATACAGACCAGTCAGAACTTTCTGAATAAACTGTTCAACAACGGAAACATAACCATCCACACCGCCGGCAGCAGCCGCCCCGAACTCGTATTGACGGCCATCCCTTCCTGGAAGGAATTTTACCAGGAATTGCGGCGACATTATTGAGCTGGTTGAGTCTTCTGTTGTGTGTTCATGTCATTAACAAAGGACTCATATGAAGACGAAGGTTGAACGGGCGTGCCTTCAGCCGGTAATGTTCAGCCAGAGGAGGGCCGCAGCTTTGGCAGCCGATGCCGCTGATTGCGGCGTCGAGCGAGAGGTAAACGCAGTCGCGCGGGACGAGTTCACAGGTATGCTTCGCCTCGTCCAGATCCTGCGCTGTGTAGCGTGATGCCTGGAAATGGAACGTCGGATCGCCGTGAATCGCGATGCCGTTACCGCGCGAGTCGGAACACGCAACTCTTCGCACGTCCATTCGCTCTCCGTATTCCTGGGGCATGACATACGGAGTGAAAAGATCGTCTACGGTTCGGCTGTATTCGTCCACAACAGCCGCTCTTTGAGAATCCGGGTAATTCTCGCCCGGTCCTCGTCCGAACCACGTCACATTCCGGAAAGAGGTCGGAAGCGCAGTTCTCAAGCCGATTCGCGGAATATATTGCGGAAAATCTCCGTCAGGTTCGCCCTGGACCTGCAGGGTGATCCCGCCATTGTTGACAATGGTGTAGGTGTAGACAAGGTTGTAGCCGAACCCAAGAGAAGCCGGTGCTGCGCGGCTATGCACGGTAATTCGGCAACTTTCGGCATCGTCTTGCCTCCATTGTACGTCTTTCACGCGTTCGCTGAAAAGATGCAAGTGGTTCTTTCGCCATTCTCGTGCTACAACCATGTCGTTGTCGGTAGGGGCACGCCAGATCTGGAATCGGGGGCCTTCCTGTAAAAGTTCGACATTGTTAAAGCTCCAGGACGCCATTGTGCCTTGAACCTTGTCAAATGTCCAGTCCGCTGAACCGGATGAGGCATGGACGTACCGGTGATCTTCTTCGCAAGTGAGCGAGTCCATGCCTTTTGTACAGGCGACAGGATTGTATGATGGGCGGTGCTGCTCCGGTATCGGTATCGCAAATTGAGTGGCTCCGACGGAATGACCGGCCTGTGCCCACGTTGTGGCCTCCGCCAGTGTGAATGCCAGCTTGATAAAGCATTTGTCATCAGCATTGGTGACCTTGCTTTTCTCCAGGTCGAGCGACACTGTTCTGTGTGATCCAGCCGGAATCCGCGGGAGTTGGAGCGTACCACTGTCAAGCGTCGTGGCTGACGCCGTGGTAACCGTCCAG
>CAJXKU010000329.1 GCA_913055945.1 uncultured Lentisphaerota bacterium
CTGCCCTGTTCTGGTTAACCGGCTGGACGATACGAAAACAGCGATTGCCAACATCGGGCGTAATCCGCGGCCGCTCCAAACGGACCTCAGGCACCGGCTCCATCCAGACCGTCTGCCATATGCCGGTGGTCCTGGTGTATAAACACCCGTGGTTGGCATATTCCGGACTCTGTTTCCCTTTCGGCTTTAAGGCCCGATGGTCGTCGCGGGCCCGTACAACGATGACTGCTGATTCGCCGGGGCTCGCTGCGTGTGTAATATCACAGGCGAATGGCGTAAAACCTCCCCGATGCCGTCCGACTTCTATGCCGTTGACCCAAACCGTTGCATCGTAGTCCACCGCCTGAAAACGAAGCAACACCCTTTTTTCCTGCCATTCCGCGGGGATCCGGACAGTACACCTGTACCAGACCGCATTCATGAAATCCGTATATTCGACCCCGGAAAGTTTGGACTCGGGACAGAAGGGCACTTGAATGCGACGGCTTAACGCTGAATCTCCAACCCCCCGCTCACGCCCCGAATCGCCGGGATCAATCTCAAATTCCCACTGACCGTTCAGGCATAACCAGTCCTGTCTTTGAAACTGCGGGCGCGGATATTCCGATCTGGGTAAACTCATATTGGCCTCCTTGTGTTGATGATTATCGAATCAGGCGTACTAGTTCCACGTCTCGGATTTTCTACAAATATGTCATCTTACAGAAAAAACACTTCAAAACAACTTCTTTTCATTTTTTCTTGTTGCGGCAGGTACGAATCCACTCTCTTAGCTCGCCTGCAGGCTTGGTGTTCATCACATCCGCCGCCTGCAACCACCCTCTGCGCGCCATACCCACGCCGTAATTTATCAACCCCAGATCCGCCCCCGAATGCGCGTCTGTATCGAGGACGATGCCGAGACCCATATCCCGGGCATGGCGTGCGTAGATATCCGGCAGATCCAACCGTTCGGGGTGAGCATTGACTTCCACACAAACGCCGTTGGCCCGACAAGCCTCAAACACCCGATCAACATCAAACTGAATCATATCTCTCTTGCCGATCAGGCGCATAAACGGATGAGCAATACAATCCACCACTCCCGTTTCAACAGCCGCTACCAAACGCCGCGTCATTTCCTCTTCACTCAACTCCAGATAAAAATGCGTACTTGCGGTAACCCAATCCAGTTCCCGCAGCAACGACTCGGGCAGATCCAATGTGCCGTCCTTCAGAATATCCACTTCGATCCCTGCCAAAAGCCAGAAATCTTCATAGGCTGCATCCACTTCCCGAATATGCTCGAGATGTTCCTGCAATCTTTCCGCATCCAGCCCATTTGCTATGCTGACTGCTTTTGAATGATCCGCAATGCAGAGGTACTCGTAGCCCAGCCGCCGGGCTGCCTGGACCATCTCGGCGACACTATTCACCCCGTCACTCGCAGTGCTGTGACAATGCAGATCACCCTTGATGTCCCCGGATTCGATCAAATGCGGAAGGTTCCCCTCAGCTGCTGCCTCCAGCTCACCGCGCCCTTCCCGTAACTCCGGGGCGATCCAATCCAGCCCCAGTTCGGCATAGACTTCCTCTTCGGTCTCCCCGGCAATTCGATGATCATCTTCGTAAAGCCCGTATTCGTTCAGCTTCCAGCCTTTGTCCTGTACCCGCTGTCGCACTGCAATATTATGAGCTTTAGACCCCGTAAAGTACATAAGCGCCGTACCGAATGCATGAGCATCGAAATAGCGGAAATCCACCTGTAGACCGCCCCCCAGCACGACGGATACTTTTTCTTCTCCTTTCCCCAGGACTTCTTCAATCGCGCCGTAATGCAGGATGTGTTGCGTCACTGCGTCTCTGTCTTCAGCTTTTATCAAAATATCAAGATCCCCGATCGTCTCCTTCCGACGGCGGTAACTGCCAGCCGGCTCCCAGTGAACGACAGCATCGCAATTGTCGAGATGACGTCCGATAGCAGCGATCTGTTCGACAGCCTCTTTCAGCAGCACCCGTCCAGACGCAGATTCAAGCGTACGAATCCCCTTCAGTACGTTTTCTTCACTCTTAGCGCCCATCCCCGGCAATTCCCTCACACGCTGATCTTCACACGCCTGACGCAATTCAGCCAACGAGGAAACCCCGAGTTTCTCATGGACCTGTTTCGCCCCCTGCGCGCCGAGTCGGGGCACATGCAGCAGTTCAGTCAATTCCGGCGGGATCTCCTTGCGCAGTTCTTCCAGCGTCCTGCACGTACCTGTCTGTACCATTTCCCGCATCTTTTCGGCAATACTCTTCCCTACATACGGCAACTGGGTCAGATCCTCTCCTTGTGCAACAAGATCTTCGACCCGCTGGGAAAGATCCCTGACGGTGCGGGCCGCATTGCGATAAGATCGAACACGAAATGCGTTATCCCCGCGAAATTCGCGCATATCCGCGATAAGTTCAAACATCCGGGCTATCTCAGAATTTTCCATAGATCGGTTTTCCGCAAAAACTTCATTTAACGCCACGGTTTTTCTGCCGATTATTTCTGGCATGACGGACAGACGTATGCCCCTCGCCCACTGACTTTTGTATAATCTACCCGCTGACCGCAAAGTGGACAGCTCACGTCCTTCCTCCCCCTTAGCGGCACCAGATATTCAGCCGGCAGCTGCTCCCACTTTCCGCCGACATCCGTCGCCGTCTTTAAAACATCCCGCATAATCCGATAAAGGTGTTTCAGCTTCTGCTCACTAAGATCACTTACCCTGGTCTTGGGGTGAATGCCCGCCTGAAGCAGGATTTCGTCTGCATAAATGTTGCCTATCCCGGCCACGAGTTTCTGATTCATCAGGGCAGATTTTACCGTGCCCCGACGTCCGGAAAATGTGGAGACAAAATCCCTTTCGCCAAAGTTGATATCGAGCGCATGCGGCCCCATTTCCGCCTCCTGAATGAACTGATCCCGATCAGAGGTAACGGACACGTGCCCCAACATGCGCATACACGCAATCCCCAGGCGGTTTCCGCTCCCAAAACAGAACGCCACCCGTTCAAAACGCGGCGGTTGATCCGACGCTTTGTAATACCATGGCTCCCCGGTCATTCCGAAGTGCAGCACCACCCACTGTTCAGCATCTACGCTCTGAAACAGAAATTTGCCGTGCTGAGAAAGCTCCGTAAACGCCCGCTCTTCTACCGCTTCGCGGAATTCGTCGAGGCCACAACCTTTCACAAACCGTTCATCATGTACGATCACCTGCGAGATTTTCTGATGTAAAGCCGAATTCTCTACATATTTCTTAAACCCCGCAACATCAGGCAATTCAGGCATAAAAACACCCTTTCAGTTATCATTGTTGAGAATTACACAGCTGTATTGTTCCACAAACCTCCACCAGTGGACAGCAAAAATATCAGCTGTATGGTACCGAATACTGGGCGTTGCATGCAGCATTGCCTGCTGCCTTCAATATAGATTCTCCCAGAGATTGTATATGCCAAGAGATCATACCAGATATTCGCTTGGTAGAGAACCTGTTCCTCGACGCTGGAAATGTATAAGGTGACTGCCACTTTTCTAAATGAAGCGTTCTCTGATTTAGTCAAACGGCTGCGCAGTGCAGAACAATATAATAGGCCGATCTTCTGTGCATTCACGCGCCCTGCCCCAATACTCTTAGGGGCAATCCACCTTT